>JAAUOU010000119.1 GCA_012034765.1 Pleurocapsaceae cyanobacterium CSU_1_1
TGCGGCCGGTAATTTATTTTTAAATCAACCCGGAACTAATAATAATACTAAACGCGAGTCAGAAAGTTTTTAAAGGAGTAAGTTTATAAAATGTGTGGAATTGTTGGCTATATCGGCACTCAAACTGCGACGGATATTTTACTTGCAGGATTAGAAAGATTAGAATATCGCGGATATGACTCTGCTGGAATTGCCACTATTTCAGAAGGAAACTTACAATGCGTTAAAGCCAAAGGAAAACTCTACAATCTACGAACTAAACTAGAACACACTGTTAATAATGCTCAAATCGGCATTGGACATACACGCTGGGCAACCCACGGTAAACCAGAAGAACATAACGCCCATCCCCACCTAGATAGTAATCTCAAAGTTGCAGTAGTCCAAAATGGCATTATTGAAAACTATCGCGAGTTAAAAAGAAGAATTAAAAAGCAAAGGTATAGAATTTCGTTCGGAAACCGATACCGAAGTTATTCCTCATTTAATATCCCAATATTTAACTAATTCTAATTTATCTTTACTAGAAGCAATTCAAAAAGCAATTACCCATTTAGAAGGAGCATTTGCGATCGCGGTCATAAGTCAAGATAACCCTTACGAACTGATTGTAGCCCGTCAACAAGCTCCCATTACCCTTGGTTTTGGACAGGGTGAATTTTTCTGCGCTTCTGATATTACCGCCTTAGTACCCCATACCCGTGCTGTTTTAACCCTAGAAAATGGTGAAATGGCTCGTTTAACTCCTTTAGGGGTAGAAATATATACTTTTACGGGTGAAAGAGTCAACAGATTTCCCCGTACTCTGGATTGGAATCCTGGACAAGTAGAAAAACAGGGTTTTCGTCACTATATGCTCAAAGAAATCCACGAACAACCAGGAGTGGTACGCAGCAGTTTAGAAACCTATCTCAATCCTAATTGGAAAGCAGAAGAAAACCCCGAATTTAGTCCCGTTAACATTGGTTTATCTTCTCCCATTTACGACTCCTTAGAACATATTCAAATCGTTGCTTGTGGCACAAGTTGGCACGCCAGCTTAATTGGTAAATATCTTTTAGAACAACTAGCTAATATTCCCACTACTGTAGATTATGCTTCAGAATATCGCTATTCACCTAAACCAATCATTGCCAACACCTTAACCATTGGCGTCACCCAATCAGGAGAAACTGCCGATACCATTGCTGCCTTGGAAATGGAACAAGCTAGACGCAGCCAATTAGAAAGCAAATATCAAGCAGAATTACTAGCCATTACCAACCGCCCCGAAAGCACCATCGGACAACTTTGCACCCATATAATTAACACCCAAGCAGGAATCGAAATTGGTGTGGCAGCCACTAAAACCTTTATCGCTCAAGTACTGGGCTTTTACTATCTCGCCCTAGACCTCGCTTATCGCCGTAAAACCCTATCTAAAGACAGAATTAGCGAAATTATTGCAAATAGACTTTACCTATCTATCTAAGCTAGAAAACAATCGTGCCGATTATGCCCCAAAAGAAGATGTGATCCGTGGTTTGGCAAAGCACCTAAACTTGAATGAAGAACAGTTAATTTTCTTGGCGGGAAGGATTCCTCAGCAAGAAGAAGATCTACTTAAGCAGCATTATAAAGATATGCCAGCTTTGTTTCGTCGGATGCGAGAAAATCCTGAATTTGCTCAAAGAGTGTTTCGCGAAGCTTCTAAAACTGACGGTTAATTATTAGAGCGGGTATTTTTTGTGAGTGTTTTTCGTCCATTTCGATTCATTTCCAAACTAGAAATCGAAGCTTCTGCTTTAGATATTTGGTTGCAGATGGAGCGATCGCACAATCCACTACAGTTACCCATAGATGCCAGTATTATTGCCGAATTTCTAAATCTAGATTTAGTTTGGGACACAATTCCCGATGACGAACAAGGCGCGATCGCTGCCAGAATTTTACCCCTAGAAAAACTGATCGAAATCAATGAAAATATTCCCCAATTAAAAGGAGGTTTTGGCGAATCAACTATTGCTCATGAAATTGGACATTGGATACTGCATATTGATGTAGAACAAGTAGAACGCTACATTCGACTAAAACAAAAAGGTGTTGATGTTCAAGTAAGACCTTTTCTTTGTCGTAGTAGTAATTTAGCCAGAATTGAATGGCAAGCACAGTACTTTGCTGGATGTTTGCTCATGCCACAACACATACTTACAGAATTAAAGCAGGACAAAGATCTAACCAAATGGCAGCATCTTTATCAAATAGCGACAGATTTGGGAGTGACGATATCCAACTTAACGACTCGCTTACAAGATTTAGGTTGGATTTATCTCGACGCTGATACTCGCAAGATTTATTTAAACCGCAGTTCATAAAACATAATGAACAAAAACGAACAAAAAGGACTAGATGTATCGACACCATAGTCCTATGTTGTTTAAGTATTGTCTAGATTGTTAGTTAAAATTAGCTATTAGGCACAGTATTTACCGCAGTTGCACCTTCTACTCCCTTAGCTACCTTTTCTGCTTGAGCTAGAACACCTTCAGCATCAGGATTATATTTTAAGACTACAGTACTGCCTGTTTGAGCAACCCATAGACCTACGCTATCATCAATCCCAGCTTCGTCTAATGCTTGAGCTACGCGCTTGGCTAAACCACTTTCATCAAACTGACCATCTAAACCAACTTTTTCAGGGGCAATGCTGTTATTTTTTGATGATGCCGCTACGGCAACTTTACCAGCACTTTTGGCTTTATCTTCTTCTTTTTTACCGAATAGTTTTCCTAGAAAACCCATAATCTTAATTCCTTGTAATTTGTCTTAAAAGCACAACTATATTTTTGCACTTTGCTAGAAAGTATAGAGTCCGCCTGTTAAAACCCAGTGAAGAACTAACAAAGACTTTAGATTTATTTGCTCAGTTTTTTTGAATCATCTGACCGAGATATTTCTGTAAATAGGGAGAAAAGACTTCATATATTAGAGTCAGAGGTTGGCGATCGTGCCAAAAAAGGTAATGGCGACCCCAAAATGGTGCTTTTTGCCCAAATGCTGTTTCTAATTCGGGACAATGACCATAATAAATTCCTCGCACGTCTCGATATAGTTCTGTGTGTAGATCAGTCAAACTTCGCCATACAGGTAAAGAACGATTCTGAAGATAATCATCAACATTACTACCATTCCACCAAGAGGCGGCATAAGCTAATCTTTGACCCGAAGCAGTCCTTAGCCATACCTGCCTTCTTAAGCGGGGTTCGGTGATGAATTTAATTTCTGCTGGCGCACTATCATCTGTTGTGCCAATTAAGGACATATCAATTACGTCTACTTCGGTTCTTTCTCCCGTGAGTAACTGCAACAAATGAGTTGGAGAACCATCACCTAGCAAGAGCATTTGCCAAGTGGGAGATAGCTGTTCATGGGGTAGTCCTTCTTGTATGGCTTCTTTATCTCCTGACCAAATAGGCTTGAGAGAGTGCCAGCTACAAGGGGTAGTGTAAAGATTTAATGGTTGAGTTGCAGTCACGTTTGGTTACAAAACTTTATTCTTATTAATAAAATCGTAACGCTCTTTGTGGAAAATTTCTTGCTTTTGACAAAATTTTTGCAGCGATCGCTCAATTTAAATATAAATTAAAGATAAATTTATTGAGGATTTTTTTGGGCGTAAACTAACTTGATTCCCTGAAAAACTAAATGAGGCTCGACTGTAGCTTGAACTGAAAGATCGGGGAACTGCTGATGTAATAAGCTTAAGAGCAATTTCCCATCTCCTCCTGTAAAAACTATTGGGCTATCAGGAAACTGCTTGAGCCAATCGAGAATGTAATTATATACACCTGAAATCGCCGTATATAGAACTCCGCTAGCGATCGCCGTATCGGTATCTAATGCCCAGCGAGGCGGTAGACTATTGGGAAGCTCTACTTCAGGTAAAGCAGAAGTTTTGTCCTTGAGGGTAAGTAACTGCGATCGCAAGCCAGGTAAAATTGCCCCACCAATTAGTTGTCCCTGTTGATTCGCGCCTGTAAAAGTCAAGGCTGTTCCCCCATCAATTACTAGACAGGATCGATCATAAATTGCGATCGCTCCCCAAACAGCTAAAGCGCGATCGACTCCTATAGTGGGATAAAGATTAGTTAACTTGATATCTGACAAATTAACTAGGTTTAATTGATGATAATTTTGCCAGCGTTCTGTTTGATGAGATACTACGGAAGCGAGATATATGGGAACATCAAATACACCTTGTTTAATCAAATTAGAAGAAAAAAATAGCTGTGGTAGTTGATCTGGTTTAATCGCGTTGGAAATGTGAGGACTATCCCAAGTATCTACTAGAGTATGATGTTTAAACCATCCCCAGTGTAGCCTAGAATTACCAGCAGCCAATGCCAACCAACTATACTCATTCACTTTAATTTTTAGATACTTTTTTATCTAGTTATATTGAAACAAAATTTTGGCAAAACTGTAGTTAATCAAAAATATTTATAATTGCTTTTTCAATTGAGCGCTCTACGCCTCTTTGTAAAGTATCAACCATTACTCTTTCAATTATTGAAGGGCGAGGCTGTGTTGAAGTTTGTATCTGTGTTGTTTGATTTACTAACGTTTCACCCTTAAAGGTATAACTAAGATCGGTACTGACATGATCTTCACTTTTAACCTTATTTTGCTTACTTCCCGTATAAAACTCTTGTCCTTTGATTAATTCAATCTGAATTGCTCCACCAGCTTCAGAAATCATGCCTGCATGAACCGCAGTGCTACAAATTCCCGAATCTAAAGTATAGAAATTAGTTCCCCATATGGAAGTATGAATTAAATCTTCGGTAGCGGGTTGACAGTAAAAATCATAAGTTTTGCCAATATTTTCAATTTTGTTTATCCCCATACTGCTTAATTTACTATTCCAGCCTATTTCTGGCACTTTTTCTTCAGCGCTTTGAGCATTAATGGGTTGCCAAAAGCTTGTACTAGTAGCGATCGCTAAACTAGCAACGATAAATTTTAGTGATGAACCAGCTTTAATAGTTTTCATGGTTTTGATGATTAAAGTAAGGGTGATTAAAACACAGCATTTTTATGATTTTGTCTAAAGCTTGTTGATATCTTTATCTAACCCTGGGAACTTTATTTATTCAGTGACTATTCGCACGACTCAAGCTGGTTTACGATCACAACTATTTCGTCAATTGCTTGGCGAATCTCTTTATTTTCTAGTTCAGAATTATTGACTAAAATACTTAAAATTAGAGTCGAGTTTGACTTAGTTTGTAAATATCCTGATAATGCTCCTACACCTGTTAAAGTTCCTGTTTTAGCCCAAAGACGACTTTCTATAGGAGTATCAATAAAACGGTTTTTTAAAGTGCCTTTAATTCCTGCAATAGCTAAGGATTGACGATAAGCTTGAGCTGTTTTACTGGTTGTTGATTGAGACATTAAGCGCAAGATTTCAACCAATGTTTGAGGAGTAACTAGGTTTTGACGAGACAAACCAGAAGCATCAACCAGAACGTATTCATCTGGTTTAATGCCGATCTGTTTAAGACTTTTATTAATGGCATCAATTGGCGTTGCTACTTGTAATTCTTGAGCTAGTATTTTACCTAATACTTCCGCATAAAGGTTATTACTCTCCTGATTGATTTCGGCTAATATTTTTCGTAGCGGTGGAGCATAAATTGCCGTTAATTCTGTATCTAAAAAATCTTGATTTTTTCCCTCAACTTCTTGTTCAATTACAGTACCTCTAGTCACAGTAATACCACCCTGGGCGAGATGAAAACGGAGTGATTCTAAAAAATATTGAGCAGGATCTACTACTGCTAAATCCCAAACATCAGGAGGTTCATTAACCGCCAATTCTCCACGAAGCTTTAAGAGTGCTTGACCCAGATCTCCATCAATCTCCACCGCATATTCAAGATCTGCTTTTCCTGTAGTAGCTTGGTTAATTACCCGCCATTGATTAGCTGCGATCGCATCATCCCAAAAGAATTTTACAGGTTGCCCAATCTGCTGGGGTAACAAAGTTAGAGTAACGGTATTTTGATTGAGAATAGCGCTGTTAACTGCCGTGGCAAAATAACTATGAACATCTGCCCATTCCCAGGTAGGGTTAATTGTCGGTGGCGCAAAATAAGTATCGTCAATAATTAAGTTTTCAATTTGTTTAACTCCCTTTGCTTGCAACTGATGTACTATATTTTTTAGACTTCGAGTTGATATAGTGGGATCTCCTTGTCCTTTAACACGCAGAACCTTTAAAACTGGCGGATTCCCCTGGCTATAAATTGGTGTTTTAAGCCGATAATCTGCACCCAATTCTTGTAACCCCGCAGCAGAGACTAGTAATTTTGCCGTCGAAGCAGGGTTAAAAAACTTATCCCCATCAAGACTATACAAAGACTCTCCTGTAAGAGTTTGAATTTCAATTCCCCAACGCGATCGCGCTAACTCAGGACGACTAATCACCTGTTCAATAGCCTGAGACAAATCTTGAGAGCAAAAACATTTAGGCTTGTGATCTAAGTTGTCTAAAGTTGTTTTTGGCTGTCCCTGTGCTGAAGTGGCGGTGACAACGAGAGGATTGCCTGAGAGAAAACACAATATGCCCAGCAGCTTGAAATAATTAAAAACTAATTTCATATTTTTCTTGTTTTAAACAGGCAGTAGATGTAGTGACAAGAGATTTCTAATACTAGATAATATTTGTTCAAGATTATAGAGGCTCAAACGGTCAACGCTACTGTTACTTCGATTCGCTTAAACTACTAAAATTCTTATGCCCTCCCCTTCTTTAGAAAACCGTAACTTGTCCTCAAGATTAGATTCGACCCAGTTAGATTTATCAGTAGTTGTGCCGATCTATAACGAAGCCGAAAGCATCGAAGCTTTAGTACAGGCGATCGCTGACGCTGTAGCCACAACAAACTTACGCTACGAGATCATCTGTGTTGATGATGGTTCAAAAGATGGTTCGACCGATGTCTTGACCGAACTTGCTCTAAGAAGAACAGATCTCAAAGCAGTAATTCTTAGACGTAACTATGGGCAAACTCCAGCAATGGCAGCAGGATTTGAAGCAGCAGAGGGAAAAGCGATCGTGACTTTAGATGGCGACTTACAAAATGATCCTGCGGATATTCCCCTGCTGTTGAGCAAACTGGAAGAAGGCTACGATCTTGTTAGTGGATGGCGCATTAAAAGACAGGATGCAGCCTTGACTAGGCTATTACCATCAAAGATTGCTAATATCCTGATTGCCAAGGTAACAGGGGTAAAACTACACGACTATGGTTGCTCCCTTAAGGCATACCGCGCTGAATTGATTGCCGACATGAACCTTTATGGCGAACTGCACCGCTTTTTACCAGCTTTAGCCTATATCGAAGGTGCGCGAATTACCGAAGTACCCGTACGTCACCATGCTAGACGCTTTGGTCAAAGTAAATATGGCTTAGGTAGAACGATTCGAGTAGTCATGGACTTATTAACCGTTTACTTCATGAAGAAGTTTCTCACTCGTCCGATGCACGTTTTTGGGTTGGGTGGGGTCATTTCCCTAATTACAGGGATAGCCATGGGAACATACCTCACCATTGTAAAACTATTCTTCAATCAAAATATCGGCGATCGCCCTTTACTGATCCTGGCGGTTTTGCTAATTATTACGGGGGTCAATTTATTTTGCTTTGGCTTAGTAACTGAACTGTTGATGCGTACCTACCACGAATCTCAAAGAAGACCAATTTATCGTATTCGAGATGTTGTGGGTAAAAAGTAAACTGGTTTTGGTATTAGTTTTGTGTATGAATCTAACCGTTAACTTAAATCTAAAAGCTAACGGCTAAGAGCTATTGAATTAAGGCGACACCCAGATTCGAACTGGGGGATAATGGATTTGCAATCCACGGCCTTACCACTTGGCTATGTCGCCGCGCATAACGCTTAATTAGTATATCAAACTTTACTTAATATATAACTTTAGTCAATTAGTAAATTAAGTTTATAAGTTCAACAAATCGCAGGCTGTCTTTCTTTATGACTGACTACTGCTTTAGAGAGAGTTAGCTGAGTGCCATCTCTGTTCCAATGAACATCGTCAAAGATCTCGTGCAGAATTGAGTAACCCCTTCCGTTTTCGGCTTCATCTACGGGGAGCATTTGAGCTTGCTCAATTTTGCTCTTAAGGCACTTGCATTCCGAGGCAAAACCATTTCCTTGGTCGACAATGACCCAAGAATATTCACTACTGGTGGCAGAAAACCTCACAATAATAGTTTTACTGGGATCGAGCTTATTGCCATGCTTGGCTGCATTAACTAAAGCTTCTTGTAGTCCTAATCTGACTTCTGCCTGCCATGCTGAAGGTACGTTTACTAACAGCAAGTCAAGAACAGGACAAAGATAGAGTGTTGACGTGAAGCTCATGGTAGTCCACTTGCTTCTATTCCAAGGAATAGGGATGGCAATCACTTAATATATACCTCTATTAAACTCTAGGATTTGTGCTGTGTTAAAGGTCAAATTTGCTGGATTTATGGCAATAACTTGAAGCCATTTAACCTGTGTTTCTAGTTAATACCAAAGGGTTGATAGCTAGTTTAAATTGCTTGGCTATAACAATCTTGTCTTGGCAATAATATGAACTAATTTAATGACTGATTTAACATCTAAAACCATAGTGTTTCTGTTTAGATTAGAGAAAACGCTTTTGCTTCACATATACATTATACTAAACTTTCAGACAAAATAAGGTTTAGACTGCTTTCTACAGCTTGTTTAACAAGGCGCAGCACTCAACGTGAGTTGTTTGAGGGAAAAAATCGGCGGGTTGGATTTGGGTTAGTTGATATGCTCCTGATGCGCATAAGATCTGAACATCTCGTGCTAAAGTTGCTGGCTTACAGCTAATATAAGCAATTCGACCAGGGTTGAGCTTAAGAATCGTCTCTAAGACTTGAGGATCACAACCTTTGCGCGGTGGATCGAGCAGAAAAATATCAGGTTGAAATTCAATTTGTTGTAAACAGTCTTTTACTTTGCCAGTCAAGAAAATTGCATTGTTAATTTGATTTAACGCAGCGTTACTTTGTGCTTGTCTAACAGAATTATGGTTAAGCTCGATACCAATAACCTGTTTGATTCTCTTTGCCAGAGGCAAACTAAATGTACCAATGCCACAATAGGCATCAACAATGGTTTCTGATCCCGTGAGATTTAGCTGTTGAATAATCGCTTGCAGTAGCAATTCTGCTGCACTAGTATTAACCTGAAAAAAGGTATCCGCAGCAATATGTAGTTCAACTCCTGCAAAGATTTCTCTAAGATAAGGTTTGCCGAGTATTGTCTGAGTTGTCTTCCCTAAAATTGCGTTAGCGCGATCGCGATTAATATTTAAACAGACTCCCACTAGTCCAGGATATTTATCTAACCATTTTTGTGCTTGTTCTTCTATACCAGCTAAATTGCGATCGGCGGTAACTAGAGTAAGCAATATTTCCCCTGTATTTTGACCAATTCTTAAGGATAAATGGCGTAATTTGCCCTGATGAGTAGTTTCGTTGTAAATTGACCAGCCTTGCTCTTGAATATCTTGCTTTACTTCCCTTAATAAAGGATGCAAACGTTCATCTTGTACGGGACACTGATTGAGATTAATTAATTTATGGCTACCCTGACGATAATAGCCAGCCTGTACTTGTCCTGTACTCGATCGCCCTAGAGGATAGGTAGACTTGTTACGGTAATTTAGAGCATTACGAGCAGATAAGATCGGCTGGATCTCCACCTCAGCAAAGCCGCCAATCCGCTGAAAAGCCTGAATCACTTGCTGTTGTTTAGCGGAGCGTTGATAATCTATATCGATATGCTGCCACTGACAGCCACCGCATTTATCCGCCACAATACAACTAGGACGAATACGATGAGAAGAGGACTCTAGTAACTTTTCTACTTTGCCCTTAGCGAATTTAGCTTTCGACTGAACTATTTTAGCAGTCAGGCGATCGCCTGTAACCGTATTCGGCACAAACACAACTGTCCCCTCATGTCTGCCTACTCCATCCCCATCAGTATTAAGATCGGTGATTTCTAGTTCGACTACTTGACCCTGCTCTAATTTTTGACTCATTAATAAATTGTTGCAGAAAAATGCTCATTGTTCACTGCTCATTGCTCATTGAATTAACGGCGGCTAAAATTAACTTTTAAACCATCGCGGGGATGGGGAGTGGGTACGGTGACTAAATCTAAGTTTTGATCGGGGATTAATTCCCATTGATAATTCTGCAACAGTTTGGCGGCAAATAGACGCATTTCCAGACGAGCAAACTCTTTGCCGATACATTCTCTTAAACCGCCACCAAAGGGAATATAGCCAAAGCTGGATTTATCTACTGAGTTATTGGGTGCAAAGCGATCTGGGTTAAAGCGATCGCTTTCGGGGTATAAATCCTGATCTTGATGAGTTTGGGCAATCTGATACTGAATATTCCATCCTTTGGGGATACGATAACCCGCAAATTCAAAAGTGGCGATCGCTTCTCGAAAACCACCACCCACAGGGGGAATCAGGCGCATGACTTCTTTGAGTACCTGTTCGAGATAAGTCATAGATTGCAAGTGTTCTAAAGTCGGAGTTCCTGTTAGATTTAAATTATCTTGTTCTGCTCTAAGTTTTTCTAGAACATCAGGATGTTGGGCGGTTAATAGGCAAAAAGAGGCGATCGCACTAGTCAAAGTCTCGTGTCCTGCAAACAGTAATAAGAGAATCTGATCTTTTAATTCTTCTAGGCTAAGACTATTGCCTTGCTCATCTTTAGCTTGAATTAGTAACCCTAAAGCGTCTTCGCCAGGATTATCTGCTTGCTGACGTTGAAGAATAATCTGTTCAAGACTCGCTAATAACTTTTTCCGAGCTTTTAAAGCCTTACCAAATTTAGTCCAGGGTAGAGAAATCGGCAGCGTAAACAACCCAGCACACCAGTCCTCAAAATAATGTCCGATGGGAGTCTGTGAACCCGCTTGAGTGCTAACAAATAAATTACTGGCAATGTCAAAAGTATAGTTACGTAATTCTGGATACCAGGTAAGTTCACCCATTTCTGACCACTTTTTTAGATAAGCATCGGTGATCTGGGACATAGTGGGAATATAACTCGCCAAAGCTCTAGGTTGAAATGCCTGATACAGAAGCTTACGGCGTGATGTGTGAAAACTGCCGTTATTAACTGCTAAAGATTTTTTACCTAACAGAATTCTCGTGCTTTTCGGCCAGCTAGAAACGACATACTTATTCTCATTGCGAAACAAAAAAGTATTGGCTTCTGAACCGATCATGATTACTGTGGGATTACCAAAGATATTAGTTTGATAAACCTTGCCGTATTTAGCAACTCTCTTGCTATTAAAATCAGGATCGCTAAAAAAGGCGATCGTTTCGCCGATCAAAGGTAATCCGCCACCTCCTGGAGGTTCAGGCAAAGAGTCAAGGCGATCGCTTATAGTCATGTTTATTATTATTAGAATTTAGCCGCAGTGGTTTGAGCAAATAAGGCAGCAAAATCTTGAGTGATGGATTCAGCATCAGCTTCAGGATAAGACATCAAATCAAAAGCTTTATTAATCGCTGATGGTTCTTTCAATGCTTGCACTACTATTTCTGCCACATCTGCTCGGGGAATTGAGGTTGGAATATCATCAGGCGGATTAAGCAACAATTCATCATTGTCGCCAACCAGTAGCTTTCTAACTCCCCCTGGCTGATCCAACAAACCCCCTGCGCGAATAATCGTGTAGCTTATTCCTGAATTTACTAGATATTCTTCTGCTTTACGTTTCCAAATTAAGATTTTGCCATTACCCATCATGTTCAAAGGATGATTTTCATTCGTACCACCCATCGAACCAACTAAAACAATCTGCTGAATACCAGCAGCGATCGCCGTATCAATCTGATTTTTTTGTCCTTGATAGTCTACTAATTCTGGTGTCCCATCGGCAGTATATTCAAATTGCAGACGTTCCCCTGGGTTGGGTGGCGCGACCATTTTTGGCGCTGCACTGGTCAAAATTACTAACGCTTGACAGCCTCTCATGGCTTCTGTCAAACTCTCTCGATCTTTGATATCACCAAAATAAAAGTTTTCAGTTGAACCAAATAATTCTTGAGCTTTCTCTGGCGATCGCGCAAATCCTTTAACCTCAAAGTTCGGATCTTGCTGAAGTTTTTGATAGACTATTGAGCCTGTTTTACCCGTTGCGCCAGTAACCAATATTTGTTTGATAGACATTAGATAAACATTAATGATTGAGTAATGCTGGGAATGAAAACTAATAATTAACTTAGCAGATACCTGGATTATGAAAAAATTAACCCTTTTCCCTTTCCCCCTTTCCCAATCTTTACAGATTCTAATTGTCAATCACTGAAGTGACGGGTTGTTTGCCATCACTCGTCACGACGATATTATTATCTCCCAAAGCACCACTGGCTTTTTCTCCTGTCAAACGAGCCTTGGGATCTGCTTGTTCATAGATTACACTTCCCATTGCTTCAATTTCTTCAGTATCTATATTCCAGGTTATTTGGCGCGCATATAATTCGGCTGCTTTTACTTGATTAATGCCTCTTACTCCGTCTTCTAATTTAGCTAGCTGTTGCGGTAAATTAATTTCGCCTTTATTCCCCGTTAAGCTAATATGGCGATCGCGGTTTAAAATTTGAATTGGGCGATCGGTTTTGCCGATTCGAGTTTGGTAATTCCAGATCAGAAAATCTGTGGCGATCTGTAGTTGGGGATCTGAAGTAATTAGATCGATATTTTTGGTTAAAGTTGCTTGCTTTTTGCGCAGGTTTAATTCAGCGCGATCGCTAACTAGCTGATCGATAATAGTTTGATTTTGGTCGTAGTGGACTAGTTTTATGTCACCTGGACTGATGATTTGCTGAGCGGGGATATTCCATTCCAGGCGATCGCTAGTTAGCTGCAAAGGAGGCTGCTTACTAGTGGCAACTACATTATCCTGTATTTCTAGCTTTTCAATATCAGTAAAATATTTGCCTGAATCGGCAAAAACTTCTAAATTGGGGTTATTACCAGTTAATTTGGCTTTAATCAGCATTAAATTATCTTGAGGTCGCCATTCCACTGCCTCACTGCTAATAACACTACCATTGCGTGGATCGCTAGCAATTACTTTGTTATTCAGTAAAATTATATTACCCTGCTGTTTAACTTCTCCTGACTCAGCACTAACTTTCAAAATAACAGCACCATTCTGGAGTAAGTTGCCGACTACTTGGTCTAAAGTAGCAGTTTGCTTGTCCTCACTATAAACAATTTTATCTGCCTTAATTTTCCAGACGGTATTAGATTTTTTGTTTGATTGTTCTAAGACAGCATTATTTAAAACTAACTGAGTATCAAGACGACTAACCTCTGAAGCTCGATCCAGATCGACATCTGGACTCGATGACTGACAACCAGTAATACTAATCAGGAGTATCAACAGCCAAACATTTGGCTGATGGGCTAATTTTAATTTAGGTCTGTTCAAGGACAACTAACAGGAATGATGGTTAAATCCACTTTATACCCTCTACCCGATCATTAACCATTGCTGGGAACAGAAATAATCTTTCCTTAGCTACACAGCGCCAGAAAAAAAGATCAAGATTATCTAATCATCTAAAATGCCAAAACCCGAAAAGCTATGGTAGGGATCGCTGTGTTTATTACTTTTTTGAATATCTTCTTTAATCTGGTCTAGATCTATATAGCGATCTGCCACATTGATTAAACTATCGCTAGTCATAGAACGTAAACTAACAACTTCTACTCTCGCGCCTCGATAGCTCACGGCATCTACAGCATAAGCAAGATCTCCGTCTCCACTAACCAAGACAGCTGTGTCGTAGGAAGCAACAAGAGCCATCATGTCTACAGCAATCTCTACGTCCAAATTAGCCTTCTTTGAGCCATCAGGTAGCTGGACAAGATCTTTGGCAATCACGCGATATCCGTTACGACGCATCCAGAGCAAAAATCCCTGTTGTTTCTCATTAGTGCGATCTACTCCAGTATAGAAAAATGACCTTAACAGTCTTGAACCACCAGTAAGACGATACAGCAGCTTACTGTAATCAATTTCAATTCCTAGCTGTAGTGCTGCATAGAATAAATTAGAGCCATCTATAAAAATTGCTACTCGCCCTCTATTTTCTAAAATTTGTTCTGGCGTGAAAATAAGATCGCTTCCGAAATTGTCTAGCATTATATTAAGCCTCGTTTTTATGAAAAAAGTATTTTATTGGGGTGGATTAGTGCCTTTTTAACCCAGGTTTTTTTATTTAAAGGATGATGTAATGTTAACTACTAAAGAAGCCAAGGCTATTGTTCTAGTTGGATTGACTTTGACTGACAACGAAGCTTTTAAAATTTTGCCTGTTTAAACTAATGGATCACTAGAGCGAATCGGATATCGATTGAGTATTTATACT
>JAAUOU010000120.1 GCA_012034765.1 Pleurocapsaceae cyanobacterium CSU_1_1
TGGTGAAGAATTGGAAACTGGACCTTTTGCTGTGATTCTTGCACCCACCCGTGAATTGGCACAACAAAATTTGAAGAGGAAACTAAAAAAATTTGGTGATTTGTTGAACATTCGTACTGTATCAGTTATTGGTGGAGCGTCTCGTGAAGATCAAGGCATGCGCATGCGTTTGGGCGTTGATGTAAGTGCTTATAGAATATGTTCGCTAATAATTCTCAATTTAGGTCATTATTGCCACGCCTGGTCGTTTGGTCGATGTTTTGGAAAATCGCTACATCTCATTGGATCAATGTTCTTATTTAATTATGGACGAAGCAGATAGAATGGTAAGTTTAAGTTTTAAAGTAACTGTAATAATCACACCTATTTAGCTTGATATGGGTTTTGAGCCAGATGTTAATCGGATCCTCGAGTTTATTCCAGTCACTAATTTGAAACCGGACACAGATGTTGCAGAAGATGAGCAAGCAATGACTGCGAATTTCTTCAAAAAGAACAAATATCGGCAGGTATGTGAACATTTTTAGTTAATTTGAATTAATTGTGCAGAATAAGCTTTTACTTGAGTTTCTAACATTTTAATTGATTTAATCAACTGGTAGCGCGATCGCTGTTTTTGTTTTAGTCAAACAACTAAATTATTTGCACAATGGTAGTGATTAAATCAGCAATATTAATTGGTTTAGCAATGTGTTTGGTGAATCCACAATCGAGCGATCGCTGTCGATCTTCTTCGTTTGCATAAGCGGTTAAGGCGATCGCTGGGAGATCTCTTCCTGAAGTCAGTTTACGGATTTGGGCGATCAGGCTGTAGCCATTGCTATTAGGCATTCCAATATCGCTAATCAGCAGATCTGGAGTTGATTGATGAAAAGATGCGATCGCTGCATCGGCAGATGACACGGCTGTTACATTTGCCCCCTCTTGTTCTAAAACAAAAGTTAATAAGTTTAGCGAGTCTATTTGATCGTCCACGACTAAAACCTGGATACCGCTTAGGGGACTTGCTGCTCTTAGACTAGCGCCTGGATCGTGTGATTCCATGATTGGTGTATCGCTCAGGGGTAATTTAACAGTAAAAGTAGCGCCTTGTCCTGTTCCTGCACTAACTACTGATACCGTTCCACCGTGTAGTTCACTTAAGTGGCGGACAATTGCCAAACCTAAACCCAAACCGCCAAATTTGCGAGTGCTGCTGCTTTCTGCCTGACGAAAACGCTCGAATACATATGGTAAAAATTCAGGGTCAATACCAATACCCGTATCTTTTACTTGAATCAATGCCCGATTGCCAGCACGCTCTAGGGTAACTGTCACTTTTCCGCCGTCTGGGGTAAACTTAATTCCATTAGCAACTAAATTCCAGACTACCTGCTGTAAACGTCCTGCATCCCCTGAAACTTGTCCGATCTTGGGTTGAAAGCTCGTCTCAATTTGAATTGATTTGGCTTCTGCTGCTAATTGAACCGTTGTTAATGCCGCTCTAATTACTAATTCTAAATCGAGGGGAGTTGCCTTCAGGTTTAGTTTGCCCCGCAGAATACTCGACATATCCAGCAAGTCTTCAATTAGTTGTGCCTGTAGTTTGGCATTGCGTTCGATGATAGCTACTCCCTCTGCCGTCTTTTCTGGTTTAAGCCTCCCAGCCATAAGCAGTTGTGACCAGCCTAAGATGGGATTGAGGGGTGTACGTAGTTCGTGGGAGACGATCGCCAGAAACTCATCTTTAAGTTGATTAGCTTGAGTTAAATCCTCCGTTTGTCGCTGCAGTCTTTCTTCTAACTGTTTGATTCTGCTGATATTTGTATTTGTACCATACCACTGAATAATTTTCCCTTGTTTGTTGCGTAACGGCTTGGCTCTAGCTAAAAACCAGTGATACTTACCATTTGCCCTGCGTAAACGAGCTTTAACGTGATAATCTTTTCCTGTCTCTAGAGCTTTATCCCAAGCTTGATTGACTTGCTCAAGATCCTCAGGATGCACCACTGTCTCCCAACCGCGATTTTGAATCTGTGCTAGAGTAGCTCCTGTATAGTCTTGCCAGCGTTGATTAACGTAATCTATTTCACCCCCAGGTAGTGCCGTCCAGACTTGTTGGGGAATTACTTCGGTAATTAGTTTTAGTTGCGATTCTCTGGCTTCTAAAGCCTGTTTGCTTTGCTCTTGTTGGTTGATATCTTGAGCAACACCCATCATCCGAATTGGTTCACCTTCTGAGTTATAAAAACCCCGACCTTTGGCTGCTATCCAGTTAACGCTACCATCAGACCAAACGGTACGATATTTAACGTTATATTCTGTTTTTGATGCTAATGCCTGTTGTACTGCTTTGTTGGTGCGATCGCGATCGTCGGGATGGAGCGTACTGATAAATAGTTCATAGGTCACTTCAACGTCAGGTTTCAAGCCAAATAAGCTTTTACACCGATCTGTCCACTCTAAATGATCCTTAGTTAAGTCCCAAAACCACATCCCCAAGCCAGCAGCATCTGTAGCCAAATTTAGACGTTCTTCTTGATTACTTAACTCGCTCTCGATTTGCTGGCGTTCCCAGAGGGCAGATTGCTGTTCGCTAATATCTTGAGCAACGCCTAAGATATGCAATACCGAACCATCTGGATTACTTTTATATACTCGGTCTTGGCTATAAAACCAACGCCATTCGCCGTTTTGATGGCGCATTCGATATTCAAAGCTAAATACCTCATTCCATTTGGCTCTTTTGAGTCTTTCAATGTGCTGGGGAAAGCGGGCTAAATCGTCAGGATGCATTACCTGAGTAATAAAGTCCGTACCCATCTCTTCTTTTTCTTTTAGACTATAGCCGAGCAAAGTATAGCTTTGGGAATTTGTATAAATATTATGCCCAGCGATCGCATCATAGATATAAATCACCCCAGAGACTTCATTAGTAATCTGTTGAATAAACTGCTGGTTGCGCTGAAGATCAATTAAGGCAGTTTGATGTTCTAAGTGTAGCCGATGTTCGGCGATCGCCCGTTTGATTTCTAGTCTGAGCTTTTCTGGAGTTAGTTGCCCCTTGATTAAATAATCCGTTGCCCCCGATTTAATCAACTGAATTGCGATAGTTTCACTTCCCTGTCCTGTTAGCACGATGACGGGAGGGCGATCTGCCCTAGTCTGCTGTTGCCATTGAGTTAGCCAGTCCACCCCGTCCATATCGGGCAATAAATAATCTAACAAGACAATATCTGGCTGATGCTGTTGATATATTGCTAGAGCTTCATCTCCCAATTCTGCTTCGACAAAGGTATATTGATAATCGCGATCACTTTGCAGATATCGCCGATACAGTTCTCGATCTTCAGGCGAGTCTTCCACCAGCATTACTGTCAGTTCTCTTTTAGCCATGGTTTGAGGTAATGTAATTGAGCTGTTACCTTCAGGAGTAAATACTTGTATCTGCTGGGTAATGTCTCTAAATTTAATAATTAGTAAGTAGTTAATCTTATACTTTTATCTTTAAAATTATCAAAAGTTCAACAATTCGTAGCTATCAGCGATCGGTTATTTAGTTTATTTGGTTTATTTGCTTAAAGAGTGGAAATCATGACAATTTGGCTAAAAAGCCCAGTAGTTTTTTGGTTTTCTCGGTTAATAAAGTTCGACGATAAGCGTCAGCAGCCTGTTTAATAGCCATTGCTTGAGTGGGGTAAGGATGAATGACGGTAGCAAGCTTACTTAAACCCAGACCGCCAATCATCGCCGTGGTAACTTCGCTAATCATTTCACCAGCATGACGCGCCACAATCGTCGCCCCTAAAATTTCGTCTGACCCTTGCTTGTGGAGAATTTTGAGCAAGCCTGTCTCGCCGTCTGCTAGGGCGCGATCGACATCAGCAAAATCAATTTTAATCGTGTTGCAGTCGATGCCTTTTGCTTGTGCTTCATCTTGATACATACCAACATGGGCAATTTCAGGATCGGTATATGTTACCCAAGGCATAACTAAATCGCTAAGTTTTGACTTACCCAACCCAAAGGGGGAAAACAAGGTATTTTTAATGACAATTCTGGCTGCTGCATCTGCTGCATGGGTAAATTTCCAGTTCATGCAGATATCTCCTGCACCATAAATTTTTGAGTTGCTGGTTTGCAGATAATCGTTAACCTTAACCCCTGTTTGAGGATCATATTCAACCCCGACAGCTTCTAGATTGAGGTCTACATTGGGTTGTCTACCTACACCCACCAGGATCTCTTCAACGACAATAAATTCTGAAGATTCTGAAGCGCGATCGCCAAAAAACCTAATTACCTTCCCTTCAGGGCTTTGAGAGACGCTTTCTAACTGGCAGTTTAAAACCAAACGAATCCCGTCTTTAATTAATCCCTGTTGAACTATCTCTGCTGCATCTGAATCTTCCTGATCAAGTACATGAGAACCCTTATGAAACAAAGTTACTTCGCTCCCCAAACGCTGAAAAGTCTGAGCTAATTCGCAACCAATAGGACCGCCACCAATTACGGCTAGTTTCTTGGGTAAACTAGTCAAAGAGAAAACGCTTTCATTAGTCAAATAACCAGTTTCTTCGATACCAGTAATCTTAGGTTTGGCAGCACGCGCACCAGAGGCAATAACCGCCTTCTTAAACTTGAGATCTTGCCCGCCAACGGTAATAGTATCCTTACTCTTAAATCTAGCTTCACCAAAAAAAACATCAACTCCAGCTTTTTGCGCACCTACTGCTGAATCTACAGGACTAATTTTAGTTCTTACCTGACGCATTCTTGCCATCACCGCAGCAAAGTCGATCGCAATATGTTCTGGAGGTTGAATTCCGTAAGGTAGCGCCTCTCTCATATCTGCTACTACACGGGAAGAACGAATTAAACATTTAGAGGGAACACAACCAACATTTAAACAATCTCCCCCCATCAAACTTTTTTCAATCATGGCTACCTTTAGCCCAATTCCTAAACCCGCTGCACCTTTAGCAGTTACCAGTCCTGCTGTCCCTGCACCAATAACTACTAAATCATACTCCTCAGCAGGAGTTGGATTTTTCCAGGTTGGAGGGTGAACATTTGCCAGTAATTTCTGGTTATATTCGTCCCAGGGTTCAATAGTTACTGCATGATTTTGATTATTCATAAAGATATTGGGATGAATTAGTTGTTAGTTGTTAGTTGTTAGTTGTTAGTTGTTAGTTGTTAGCAGTATCAGTTGTGTCGATCGATTCAGCCAATGCCTTACGAGCAATTTTAGTGACGTAAAGAGTCACTGCCACAGTAGCAATCAAGCCAATAATTCTAATTGCCCATTGGGCGACAGGATTAGCGTCTGTTTCTTCACCTATAGTTGCAATACTTCCTGCTAAAGAACCGATGTAAACATACATAATTGTGCCTGGAATCATACCCACGGAAGCTAATACATAGTCTTTGAGAGATACTCCTGTAACTCCCAAACTATAATTTAAAAGATTAAAAGGAAATACGGGAGACAGTCGAGTCAAAAGAACAATTTTAAAACCTTCTTGACCAACGGCGCGATCGATCGCGCTAAATTTTTGATTTCCTGAAATTTTTTGAGAGATCCAACCTCTAGCTAGGTAACGACCAACTAGAAAGGCGAGAGTCGCACCGATAGTTGCGCCCATAAACACATAAAGAGAACCTGGGACAATCCCAAATAGTACCCCTGCGCCCAAAGTAAGCACTGAACCAGGAAAAAAGGCTACAGTAGCAACAATATAAATTAAAATAAAGGCAATTGGCGCGATCGCACCTAAATCATTAACCCACTGGAGAGCGTTGCGTAATAGTTCTTGAGGGTAAAATCCACTATTGGCTACTGTCTCTGCTTGGGCTGGTGCAGCCACTAAAGTCATCCCGACTAAGACTAGCATTGCTATTTTTAAATGCTGATTGCTACTCATAATTTGTGAGACTGAATATTTTCTACTTTAACTTCATACTTAAATTTGGCAATCTTTGCTTAAAATCAGCTTCAATTTTTAATCGGGTTAAACTACAAAAGGGTCGATCTCATATTCGTGCCATTGATGTTCACGCCATTCAGCTACTAAAGGATTGACGGTAAATTTTGGTTGATTGCCTGCCTGCACATCAATCCGTAAATAGGAATAGGGACGTTTATGATGGCGACGAGCGCCACTTCGTCCTACAAATAAACGGGATTGACCAATAGGTTGAGAGTTAAAATCAGCATCTTGATATAGTACCGTACCTTCTTCTCGTTGACGGCGTAAGCTATGACCACTACCGCCACAGACAATCCAGTCAATATTAGAATCAGCATGTCCTGTATCTTTAGTTTGAAGATGTTCTAAACAGTGAGCATGTCCCGATAAGACTAAATCGACGATGGAGCGTCCTTCAGGCAATGCACCTATTTCCTGTGCGGCATCATTAAACGCTTGACGCAGGCGATCGCGTACCGCCAAAGTCTGTCCCTGATTCCATTTGGTAGCTTCAGTAACGTAGGGAGGATGATGAAAAAAGACGACTCGACCCCGAACATTTTCGTCTTGCCAAGATGTAACTAAACTAGTTTTAAACCAGTCAAGCTGTTCCCAATCAGTCATTTGCTGCTGTTGATTAAGCTGTTTTTCAAGATCTCGTTGGCTTTCAGCAATGTGTTCTAGTTTGGCATAATAGTCATCGATCTGTTCGGCATCGTCACTATCATGAGGATTTAGTTGGTCAATTGCAGCTTGAATCTTTTGTTCTTTCTCCGTCAATTGACTTTGACGAGCTAGAAGCTGTTTTCGTCTTTCTGCTCCCTCTTGTGTGTCAGGAATAGCCAGAGGATCATTAAAAGTATTGGAATCTAAAGCAAAAAAGTCAATCCCACCATAGCGAAAAGTATAATAACGATTGGGTAATCGGGTAAATTTGCCTGGCTGATATCGTAGGCAGCGATCGCCTGTATGTTGTGCTGTGTAGTGGGTGTCTAAGTGTTGATTGAGATTACCTAAATTGAGTTCAGCTAAATAATCGAGAAATGCCCGAGCATAAGCATCTCCCTGTCCAGAGCCATGCCACCCCACATCTAAATCAATTTTCCCCCGCAATAAACGACGAGGTAACCAGGTAGCCTGCGCCAAAATACCGTAGAGCAAAGGTAAGTCGTAATAGTCGTGATTGCCTGGAATTAGAAAAAAAGGGGTTTTAAAGGTTAGACGATTATAAGCAAGCTGTTTGAATTTTTCTCCTCCTACTAAGAATTCTCGATAAGGAGCAATAAAATTTTGCTGATAGTATTCCTTCGACCCTACATGATAAACAACATCTCCCGTATGCAGCACAAAGCGCGCTTCCTCCTGAAGCATCATTTCGGCTATCTGACGTTGGGGATGATATTTTAGATGAGAGCCACAGCCACTATCGCCAATGACTAGAAATGAAAAATTAGGATTATCAGTATCTGCATCATCAATCACCAATTTAGTTTGAGCGATCGCCTTGTCTGAGATTAAGCTTTCCTGCCAACATACCCGACGTTTCATTTGGTCGATCTTAATCGCAATATCAGGGTCACGGACGAACTTCATCTAATCTATTATTTACTAAATAATTATTTATATTTTAAACTATCAAAAAAAAGCTTAGACATCTAGAGGATTTAGCTGCATCATTTGCCATGTAACAAACGTTCCTACAGGACTCCAAAGCAAATAGGGAACAAGTAGCCAGAAAGCAAGATTCGATCTAGACTGCACCATCACAGCCAATATTGCCCCCAGAAAAAACCCAGTTCCCCCAATAATCGTGCCGATCTTAAGGCTACGAGATTTACACATCACAACGGTATAAAGTGAAATCGCTGTTTCCACCACCAGATAAAACCCCATCATTAACCAAGTAGAAATACTACCAGGCTCGGCTTGCCAAACATTATATGCCGACCATGCTCCACAGATGAAAACCAGCGTCCAAATAATCGGAATCGCCCATTCAAAAGTTAGCCAGTCAGGACGGCGCAAACTTTTAAACCAGCGAAAATCCCTGCTGGAAAGAAAGCGGTTACAGGTAAAGGGAACTGCTAAGGTAACAAGCCCAATTCCCAGCCAAGGAGGAATTATCATGATTGGTGTTGAGATGAGGAATAGTTTGGTATCACTGTCACTGTCAAAATTTTGAATCAGCTAATTTATCATATCTGGCATTTCACCCTAATATGTTAATGCACTAAATATCTTCTCTCTGAGGATAGAAATCTTCTACCTCTGATGTGAATTATCCCTTGTTTTAAACTTATTAGTTCGCAGCTAGGTAGGTGGGTCAACTTAATTATAATTAGAAGATGGTTTAACCTATCTCAAAAGTAATCTATTTGATTTGTACAGAATTATTTAACTGCTGGGTAAACTCCAGGCGATCGCTTAAAATAGTGAAATAATCGTTCATGCTGGTCAATTCAAATAACATTCCCACCTGCTCATTAACTGAGCATAAAAAAAACTTGACCTCAGCAGCATTAACTGTTTTCAAGGCTTTTACTAAAGCGCCTAGTCCCGAACTATCCATAAATGTAACTTGGCGGAAATCTACTAGGATAGTATCTACGCCGCTTTCCACACTTTGCTCAACCTGACGTTGAAATTCAGCACTTTTGGTACTATCTAAAATACCTTCAGGTTCAATTATTTGAACAAGAGAATTCATATAATGAAGTAATTATTAAAAATTAAAGTAAAAACCAGTATAGCAAAATGATCGCAGCTTAACGAGATAAGATTGCTACTTTTGCAAAAATCGTGTTTTGAAGATTAAAAGCTTGTTTAACTTTAGTAGAAAGATAAAAATTAGGTAAAATTTAAACACAATAATTGTAAAGCTAAATATTTACTTCCTTTAATCACAAAAAATAATAAAATCAATTTTTAGTCAATTTATATCTTATGTAGGATTAAAATCTGAATAATTAGCAGAGTTATCAAAAACTTTCCTGTCCTATTCTTGCAAAAAGTTGCTATTTTGCTTGCAAAATCGACCTGGGTACATTAATGATTAAAGTAGAGATTAAGACGAGGACGAGCGCAAGTTTCAGTTAACTTTACTCAATTAGCGATCGCTAATTGTGTTCGGTCAAGGTTTAATTACAAATTAGTAGTTAATCTGGCTTTTCTGAGCAAAAATTTCATAACAGTTTCTTCTTTAGTAATAATGTCGGTTTGCCCTTGCATACCCAATTGAATGGCACATGGGTTATTCTTCTTACCTAAAGAACGATTATTGGGCGTAATTGCCACCTCATAAAAAGCTGCACCAGTCTGTTGACTAGGAGCATTAGGGGTAGAAGACGCATTACTATTCTCTGGTTCTAGAAAGGCTGCATCAGGAGCGATCGCTGTAACTTGTCCCTTAAGAGTACCGTAATCAGAATAAGGACAGGCAGATACTCGCATTTGGGCTGTTTGACCTTTTTAAGCTTACCAATATCTTTAGCGGGAACTGAAGCTTTAATGGTTAGCTTACTATCACCAGGAGCAATGGTGGCAATTTCTTCGCCAGGACGCACAGTTTGACCAGGATTACGCAGATTGAGCTTAGAGATAATGCCGTCTGTGGTTGCCGTGATGATAGTTTGCTGAAGATCGGTATTTACTTGTTGGAGATCACGGGCATCTTTGTCTAATTGCTTGTTTAGTTCAATTTGCTGTTGAATCAAAGCTGATTTTTCTTTATTTAAACTAGCAACAGTAGATTTCCCTGTAGCTTCAGCCTCGGTAATTCGTGAAGTGGCGATCGCCATTTCGGCATTACTAGGATTTAGGGCAGTTTGCGCGCCTGCTAATTTAGCTTTGGCTGCTTCTACTGCTTGTTGTTGTTGCTGAAAAGCTAATTTTACTTCCTCTAATTGATCGTGAGAAATAGCCCCTTGTTTTGCTGCACTGCGATAACGATTGAGTTTAGCTTTTGCTGCATTTAAAGCGGCTTCTGTAGCTTTGAGGTTGGAGTCGGTTTCTTGAACTGCTGCTTGAGTAGTAATTTGCTTATCCTGATATTCCCGTTCGATACGCTGAAGTTCAGCGATCGCACTAGCGACATTTCCCTTAATACGGTCAGTTTCGGCGCTTATTTGGCTATTAAGGGCATTAATTTGGGCGTTAATTTGTACAAGTTCTAATCGTGACTGTTGAACGGTGTTTTGTAATTGACTTTTTTGGGTTTGTAAACGAGAGTCGTCGATCTTGGCAATGACATCTCCTTTCTTAACAATCTGATTGCCTTTGACGGAAATACTCATTACTTGACCTTCTATAGCAGCCTGAACTAAACGCAATTCACCTTCAGGGCGCACCAGGGCTTGTACTTTGACAGTTTCCTTGTATTTAGCCACTGAAGCAATGGGAAATGCTAAGGCAACAATAGCAACGATAAACAGTCCGCCAAAGGTAGTCCAGCGACTAATCGGGGGCAGAAATTCGTCTTCTTGAACTGCGGGGAGATTGGGATTAGTGTTAGTAAGCATGGCAAGAATAGGTAGTGGGTAGTGGGTAGTGGGTAGTGGGTAATGGGTAATGGGTAATGGGTAAGTAATGGGTAATGGTTAGTGGGTAGTGGGTAGTGGGTAGTGGGTAGCAAAAAAACTAATAACTAATAACTAACAACTAATAACTACCAACTAACAAAGGTTTATTTGTGGGAATAAAATCGTCGAGAAAATCTAAATGGTCGCCCCTCATAGAACGTAATTGTTCGGGAGTACCTTGAACTTTTAATTGTCCTTTCTCTAACATCACAACCCAATCGGCACGGACAATTACTTTAGGGCGATGACTAATAAGAATAGTGGTTTTGCCTTGTCGATGAGCAAATAATTGTTTTAATACTCGTGCTTCGCTGACTGGATCGAGTGCGCCAGTAGATTCATCTAGAATTAGGATTGGGGGATCGGTGACGATCGCTCTAGCGATCGCCAATCGTTGTTTTTGTCCACCAGAAAGGTTTGCGCCGAATTCTCCCAATACTGTTTGATATTTATCGGGTAGTTCGCTAATAAATTCATCAGCGCCAGCGATTTGGCAAGCTTTAACGATTTGCTCAAAGGTGACATCGGGATAACTGAAGCGAAAGTTATCAATAATTGAACGACTCCAGAAGTGGGCTTCTTGGGGTAAAAGTGCTACCTGTTGGCGCAAACATTCTAAAGAAAGGTCTTGTTGATTATAGATGCCGTAGCGAATGTTGCCTGATTGCACTGTATATAAACCAGCAATGAGTTTAGCCAGGGTGCTTTTCCCACAGCCAGATTGACCAATTAAAGCAACCACCTTACCGCTAGGAATAGTTAGAGAGAAATCTTCTAATAGATCGACTCTTCCAGCATGATGAAAGTTTAAATTATTACAGACAATATCAATATTCCCTGGCAATTCTGCCCAAGGTTTTTTAAAGTCATTTTCATCTTCGGGAGTAGCGTCAATTACTTCGGTTAAACGTTGAATGACTACTTGTGCGGTAATAAATTCATCCGCTAGTCCAATGGCACTGCCTAAAAAGCCCAGAAAATTACCACTCATGCCGCTATATGCCAGCAATTGACCGATGCTTAAATCCCCCTGAATGACTAAATAGCTACCGAACCACAACAAACCGATGGAGGTGAAGCTAGACAAAATGCTGGTGATACTATCACTGTAAAGACTGAGTTTCATCATACTCCAGCCCAGATTTGCCAAGCGACCATAATTACCTTGATATTCTTGCCAAGCTTGAGGTGTAGCTTGAGTGGTTTTGAGTACCTGTACTCCGCGAAAGGTTTCTACTAAAAAGCCTTGGTTTTCTGTCCCTAAAACAATTTGATTGCGGGTTTTTTGCCGTAAAGCAGGTAGAAAAACTAAGTTAACCAGAGTAACCACAATAAAAGCTACAATCGAACCGACGCTGAGTTGCCAACTATAAAACAACATCATTGCCAGAGAAACTACGGCAATAAAAAATTGGCTGGGTAAACCCAGGACAATTTGCGATACTAAATCATTAATTGCATCGACATCGGCAATGCGACTGACGACTTCCCCGCTACGTCTGCCTTCAAAGTAGGAAAGGGGTAAATGTAGTAATTTACGTCCATATTCTAAAATTAGTCCTAACTGCAACTTCTGCCCAAAATGACCAATTAGATGGGACTGAACTAAACCAACCGCAGTTCTAAAGACATTCATCACGATCACAGCGATCGCCACTGTCGCTAGTAATTGTGTATCACCTCTGACTAAAACATCATCTGTCAGTAACTGCATCATGAGCGGCGAAGCTAGAGACAGCAACCCTACAGCAAAATTAATGGCGATCGCCTGTAGCAAAATCCAACGATAGGGCAATACTCGTTTAAGATAGCGTCCAAAGCCGCCTACCTTGTCTTCTTCTTGTTCGTAAAAACGATTATCATCGGGAGTGAGTAACAACATCACCCCATTTCCCCAGCCTACGCTTAACTCACGACGAGTTATATGACGAATACCCACAGCAGGGTCAGCAACAATATACTTTTTACCTTTTTTACCGTATAAAACCATCCAGTGGTAGCCTTTCCAGTGAATAATCGCTGGTAAAGGGATTTCCGTTAGGCGATCGATAATCTCTGTAGTTGCTTTAACTTGACGCACATTAAAGCCGAAAGCCTCTGCACCTCTGTTTAAACCCAATAAGGTAGTACCTCTGGCACCCGTGCCTACCGCTTCTCTTACTCGACTAATAGCAAAGGTGCGTCCATAATGTTTGGCGACAGTAGCCAGACAAGCAGCCCCGCAGTCTTCTTCACTGTGTTGTAATACAATTGGGTGTTTCATTTTTCAGTAGAGGATTTAAAATCTGTTTTTTGAACTATCTGTATCGTAGAGATTAAATCCTCAAGAAACGTCTGAAAAACGTCTTGAATTGCACCTAAACTTAATAGGTAAATCCTTTGTAACTTTAGTCGCTGAACGTGGTTAATTTCTCTATGACTAAAGTTAGAAGAGTCAATAATAATAAGGCGTTGCTAAATTAGATATCACTTTGGTTGAGATAAATTTTCTACACTAAGGTTATTGGCAAGAAGCTTGCCTTTTAAAGACAAAATAGCGATTTAAATCTTTGCTATTTACCAGATAGATGGCAATAATGGCGCTGAGAATAGCCATGCTTAAACTTCCTACAATCAGAAGAGTCGAGAGTTTTGAACCTATTACCAGAACCATTGTTACGAGAAGAACTACCAGCAAGCTGCAAATACTCATCAAAAGCCATTTTGCCCATTTTTGCCCCTGCATAACAAAGTACATCACAACAATCGTTGGCAAGATGCGCCCAATAGCCCACCAATCCCGCGCAATGATTACCAAGGTAATATCTAAAACGCAGAGCAATAGGAGCATAGCCAGTAATATATTTCGAGCTTTTAAAGCAGATTGGTCAGGATGATTCATAAATAAATAAACTTAATAAAGAACAAAGGTGTGCCAATTTTTAATTAACACACCAATAGCTATTTTATTAAGTTCAGTTGAATTAACGTTTTAATGCAGCATTTCTTCAAGATGATTCGCTTTAATATATGCAGAACCTTCAGCAAAGCCCCGACGGTAATAATACAAAACCTTGAACACTAAATGTTCGATTGAATCGAGATTTTGATGTACGGCATTTTGCCAGCCTAAACGGTAAAGCTTATAGCCTAAATAGCCAACGCGATTAACCTGCATTCTACTCCTCCATATTTTCCTTTTTCTCAATAATCTTGAATAAGTTTGGCGATCGCATTTTATATATGCGATCGCCTTAATTAAAAGAAGTATAGTTAAGAGGCGGCTTGTCCTCCACCGTCGGCTTCACTGCGATAAGAAGTGATAGTATCATTAAACCTTCTGCCAACAAATTTCATCGACTGTCCTGGTTTGAGAGTGAAACGTTCACCACTGTAACCAGCTTTTTTATAAAAAGCCCAAGGTTTATCAGTGTCATTCTTAATTGAAGAAATTTCATTGTTAAACTTCACGCCTTCTAAGCGATCGCTTACGCTTAAGTCAGGCACACCTTTAGCAGTTCTTACTTGTCCAGTAAAGTTAGCGCCAGTGTAAACTCGGATGCCACCAGAATAGCTAGCAGCGCTCTCATAACAAATATCTTGGACACCTTCGATGTTAAAGAGATTGGACTGATTGTTGATTTTAGACATTGTTCTTCTCCAGGGCTATTTCATTCTAAAAAGAGACGCGATATGTTTTAGGCTGAATTGGCATTTGCGCTGTGCCTGAGCCATATTGTCAAATCCAGCATCTCGATATAAGTTTAGGGCTAAGTTGCGCGCGATCG
>JAAUOU010000016.1 GCA_012034765.1 Pleurocapsaceae cyanobacterium CSU_1_1
CGATCGCGCGCAACTTAGCCCTAAACTTATATCGAGATGCTGGATTTGACAATATGGCTCAGGCACAGCGCAAATGCCAATTCAGCCTAAAACATATCGCGTCTCTTTTTAGAATGAAATAGCCCTGCATTTATTTTGACTTTTCAGACATCCTCTAAGCTAAATGGAATGCTCCTCTTATGCAAGTAATACAGCTTTTTTCAAAGTAAAACAAATAAACAAACACGATCTCAAACATTGCCATAGGATACTTAAAAAATAATTAATAATAAATCAAAAGTAAAACATGAAAATTTTACTTATTAGTTCTACAGGTGGTCATTTTAATGCTTTGCAACAATTACGTTCTTTTTGGGGCAAACATACATGCTGTTGGGTAACATTCAAAACAGCTTCAACTGAATTAGTGCTAGACGGTGAAAAAGTTTATTGGGCTTATGGTCCAACTAATCGAAATATTCCTAACCTCTTACGTAATTTATATTTAGCTTACCAAGTTATACACACAGAAAAGCCACAATTAGTAATGTCAACAGGTGCAGGGGTCGCAGTTCCTTTTATTATCTTGGCAAAATTTTGGGGCATCAAAACTGTCTTTATTGAATCTTTAACTAGAGTTCAAGAGTTAAGTCTATCCGCTCGTTTAGCTTTACCCTTTATCGACACTCTATATGTTCCATGGGAAGAACTAGAAGCCAAATATTCAAAAGCACGTTTAATTCATTCGTCTTTAATAATTTGATATTTTAGATCTTGTTTGGAGATTTACGATTATGATTTTAGTTACTGTTGGCACCGAAAAGTTTCCTTTAAATCGTCTGATGGAGTGGATTGATAACCTCATTAATCAAAAGCTAATTCAGCCAGAAAAAGAAGAAGTATTAATTCAATATGGTAGTTGTACTTTTCTACCTAAGAATATCACTGGATACTCTATTTTAAGAGAAACTGAATTTTTAAGTTTAGTTGCAAAAGCTCGAATAATAATTGCTCACTGCGGAGAAGGATCTCTAGATTTACTAGGTTCAATTAATAAGCCTTTTATTCTAGTGCCTCGTAGCTATAATTTTCGAGAACACGTAGATGATCATCAAGTTGAGTTGGCAGATCAACTTGCTAAGTTAGGAGTTCCGATCGCTAATCATCAAGAAGATTTAGTTAATTTTTTGGCACAACCATTTGTTGCCAAGCTGCCTGTAACACCTGCTAAATATTATGCTCAGGTTAGTTTATTGCTAGAAGATGAATTTGAAACTGATTTAGTGAGAAAAGAATTAAGCGATGAATTAATAGGTACTCCCGATTTTTTGCATATATTAGCCGAAAAAAATGATTTTAGTTAGCTAGTTTTGAAATATTTTTTGTGTGATAAATATTATTAGCTCTTTATTTAACCAAAATAGAGAGTTTTTTAAATTTTATATTGTTTCGTGGTGCTACCTGTTAATGTCGTTTAAAAAATACATAAATTATACAAAAATAATTTAAATCAAACAAATAAATAAACTTAAACATAAACAATAGTCAGTAATACTAAAAATGACAAACATCCGATCGCAAAGCAATGACTTATACAAGTACAAGCAATAATTTTTTAGTAACTGATTTGAATCATATTCAATTAATACAGATGCCATCTAAGTTTACTGCCATTGAAGTAAATTATTTCAGGCAACTATTACAAAAAATTGGTTTTAGTTTTGAACAAGTACCTATTACTTCATCTGACTTGACTATCAAAAAAATAATTGTAGATTTTGAAAAAACTGTTTTTATCAACAATGAGGGTTTAATTGGTTTATGTCAAATTCTAAGATTTTCCAGAGATTCCAAAATTGATTTGAGGTTTTTGAATTTTTCTCCTCAAATAAAAATGGTTTTTTCTTTAGTGGGCTTAGAACATTTTTTACCTATAGAAAAAGTTTAAAAAAAGTGTATTGTCAATAATATTATTCCCCAGATCTTCTGACAAAGTACTTTGTCAAATCCTATTAGAAATTTCATTTAATAAGTAGAAAAATATACATTCAAATATTATGGCTGGAAATAAATATCAAATTGATTTTAGTGCTGCCGATTCTCGTCTTTACTCTCGTCTTTTTCCCCGACAAATATCTACTATCCCGCAAGGTCGTCAAAATGACCCTCTCCTTAATGCTTCTGATAGTACTAGCGTTGAGTCTTTAGCGCCTGAAAGTTTAGCACTAGGACAAATTGTTCCTTTTGAATTTCGCATCTCAGTGGATAGTGCAGGAACTGTTACTGGAGATACGATTAGTTTTACCGCTGGATGGGACACTGTAACCACTAATGGCGGTTTGTTTGGCTACGATCGCAACTTAGGTGTAATCGCTGCTTTTGTTGATGCTAGCGATCCCAGTACTCGTAAAGACACAAATGCCACTATTAGTAACTTTTCTTGGAGTTTAGTTGGTACTGAAATACAAGCAAACTTTAAGCTCGCCAATTTAGATCCAGGTGAAGAAGTCGTTGTCGAAGCTTGGGTTGTTTTACAAGATAAAATTCCCGTAACCACTACAGGTAATGTGCAATCAAGACTAATTAGTGCTAAGACGGCGGGAACAATCAATGCTGGAAATACTATCAATACTGGTTCTCAAACAATTCCCTTGCAGAGAGTCCGGGAGTTTTGGAATAACCAAGGTGAATATGCTAACCGTGCCAAATTTGATTCTGGAACTTTTAATGTAGATGCTAGTGGTCAAGTTGAATTTGATTATCTTTACGATGGTGGCTGGTTTCAAGGGGAACTAGCTGTTTTTAGCCTCAAAGGTATGGGTAATTATCAGCCAGGATCAGAGGCATTTCTTACTGAAGCTACCGCCCGTGCCTTAAGTAATAGTAAACAGGGCCGCATTCTAATGAGCGATCGCTCTGAAGGGGCGCGTTTTAGTGATAAGGTAGCTTGGGAAAACAATTTTAATATTGACGCTGCTAAATATGCAGGAGTTCAATCCTTTGAGATGGAAGCAGGAGACGAGTTAGCTTTCATGTTAGTGCAGAATACTACTGTCCAAGATATCTATCAAAATCCCAAAAGCACTTCTCAATGGGGTAAATCGGTTTTATTTTCTACTGATACTAATCAAATAGCTTCTTTAGACGGCAAGGGAACTTTAGCTTTTGAAGATGTATTGGTAAAAAATGGTAGTTCAGACCGTGATTATAATGATTTGGTTTTTCAGGTAAAAGGATTACAAAGTGACAATACTCCTATTGTTAGTAACTTAATTAATACCAGTCGAGATTGGCGTAATAGTACAACAGGTAAGAATTTACTCAAACACTCAGACCGCACTATCTTTAATGAAGGGGTATTTGAAGTTAATGAAACTGGCAAAGTATCTTTCGACTATCTCTATGATGGTGGTTGGTATCAAGGAGAACTTGCAGTTTTTAGTCTAGAAGGCATGGATGCCTACCAGCCAGGTTCTAATGCCTTTATCGCTGAAGCAACTCGTCGCGCTTTGACCAACTCTAATTTGGGTCATATCTTAGCTAATGACCGTAATGAAGGAGCGCGTTTTACCCAAAAAATGTCCTGGGAAAATAACTTTAATATCGATCCCAATAAATATCAAGGGGTTAAAACCTTCACCATGAATCCAGGAACGCAATTTGCTTTCATGCTAGTACAGAATACTACCGTCTCAGATATCAGTAATCCGACTAAAATTTGGCAATCGGGCAAAATGCCTCTATTTTCGATTCCCGAAGCCAATCCAGGTGGTAAACCAATCGGACAAATGGTCAATGTCGATGGTAACGGTACTTACGCTTTTGAGGATGTGCGTACTGATATTGCTAATTCAGATCGCGATTATAACGACTTTGTGTTTCAAATTAAAGGAGCGAAAGGCGCAGTTTCTTCAATAGATCTCTACTCCAACAGCGATCGCGATTGGCGAAAAACCAGCATTGGCGGAGAATTACTAAAGTATGCCAACCGAGCTACTTTTGATGAAGGTGTTTTTCAAGTAGGAAATTCTGGTCAAGTAATTATTGATTTTCTCTATGATGGTGGCTTCTATCAAAGAGCAGAAGTGGGTATCTTTAGTCTTAACGGCATGGATATTTACGAAGCAGGTTCTAAAGCTTTTATAGAAGCAGCAATCAATCGGGCAAAAAGTAACTCTACTCTGGGATATACAGTAGTTCAAGATCTTAATGAAAAAGCCAGATTTAGTGGCAGTTTCAATTGGGAAGGTAATTTTAACGCAGGACAATATGAAGGTAGACAAACTTTCTTGATGAATCCTGGGGATACTTTTGGTTTAGTCCTCATTCCCGATGGCACTCTTAATGAAGCTCTTACTGCACCAGACTGGGCAATTAAAAAAGACCCTCTTTTCTCCATGTCCGCAGCTAACTTTAAGGATCAGATTCAATTTGCAGATATTGTTTCTAATACAGATGGTACAATTATTGGTTTTGAAGATGTACGTCTCGATCTCGGCTCAAATCACGACTACAATGACGTGGTATTAGCTATTGAAGGAGCGCGAAGAGTTGGTTTAGCTGATATTGAAGATGTGATGGCTGCTAATCGTAATTGGTTGAATACAACAGTCGGACAACAAATTACTCATTACTTTGATAATTTTTAACCTAACTTAAAGAAGAATTTTGTGGAGGCGAACTGTGGTTCGCTTTTTTATTGCCAAACTTACACAAATAAATCTACGTCAATCGAACAATAAAACAAACGCGATCGCAAACATGAAGTTTGTAATCTTAAAATTACACTAGTTTGAATTTTTATTATTTCATTTAATAATATGCCTAGTAAGAAATTTCAGTTTCAAGTATTAGGAACCAAGATTTACGACCCTAACGGACGAGAATTTATCGCTAAAGGAATTAATATGTTTGCTTGGGAAGGGATTTCTCAAGTAAATTCTTTAATGAATCAATGGAGATTTAATACTGTTAGAGTTCCCAACTATCTGTTAGGAAGCTATAATCAACCCCATCCTGCTGCAAATAATTATGGGACTAATCATCAAATTGTCGATGCGTTTACTAGCCAAGGTGCAGTTGTAGTCTTTGATGCTCACGATCGCATTGGTGGTTATTACGAAAATAATCAATGGGAAATTCTTAAAGACTATTGGCGCGATATGGCACGGGAGTTTAAAGATAATCCCTATGTTTGGTTTAATCTCCACAATGAGCCTGGTAATGCTACTGCTAAACCCGAAAAATGGGTTGGTTACCATCGAGAATTAATTGATATTATTCGTGCCGAAGGAGCAAATAACCTGATTGTCGTCGATGGCGAAGCTTGGGGACAAGATTTTCCTACTCAAACAATTGCTAATTATGCTGACAAAGTTTTAGCGCAAAATGACAATATTGTTTTTTCAATTCATGCTTATGAACGCTGGAACAATAATGATCTTGCTAAATATCTAGATGAATTATTTGTGCGTGATCTTCCCATAATTATTGGCGAATATGGATCTGACAATAATGGACAAAGCACTTTAGAGGCTACGATTCAAACTATTGCTGCTACCCAGGAAAGAGAAATTGGACGTATTGTCTGGGAAACGAATCTTACTAAATCGGCGACCCAAAACTTTAATGGCACAAATCCTGAAGTTTTAAACGATTTAGGTAAAATTGTTTGGCAGGATTTACAAAGAACAGAAGATTTAGAATCTCTGGGTAATCTACCCAATAACAACAATCAGCAAAAGTCTCAATATAGTTCGGGATTTTTTAAAGTCGAAAAAACAGGAAAAGTAGATTACGAATTTTTGTTTGATGGCGGTTGGTTTCAAGGAGAATTAGCAGTTTTCAATTTAAAGGGGATGGAAGCTTATAAAGCAGGTTCAATCGCTTTTATTCAAGAAGCAGCTAGACGCGCCCAAACTAATTCTAATCTGGGTTATGTTTTGATCAAAGACTCTACAGACAAGGCTTTATTTAGTCCAACTCTGCCTTGGGAAAAAGATTTTAACCAAGGAAATTATCGCGGAATAAGCTCTTTTACCATGAAAAAAGGCGACAAATTCGCCCTCATGCTAACGCAAAATAATACCACAGCAGCGATCGCCAAAGATCCTAATCAAATTTGGCAGTGGGGTAAATTACCCATATTTTCTATCCCCGAAGCTAATCCAGGAGGCGATTTAACTAAACAAGAAGCCAAGAGTACAGGGCAATTTGTTGCCGTTAATAATAATGGTATCTATGCAATGGAGGATGTTCGCATTGACTGGCAAGAATCGGATTATGACTATAACGATATGGTATTTAAACTAACAGGAGCAAAAGGTATAGCTTCTGCAATTGATGCAGCGCAAAGCCCAGAACGACGCTGGCAAAATACAGCAACTGGTCAAAAACTGTTGAAATATGCCAATGGAACTTTGTATGAAGGCGTGTTTAAAGTTAATCAATCTGGTTTGGTTGATGTTGATTTTCTCTACGACGGAAGTTCGTCTCAAGGAGAAATGGGAATTTTCAGTTTGTCTGGATTAGCTAATTTAGAGGTTACTTCTGTTGATTTTAGAAAAGAAGCCATTAGAAGAGCCTTGACTAACTCTAAACAAGGGTATGTAGTTTTACAAGATTCTCTAGATAGAGCCAAATTTACCGAGCCAATTGAATCGGATTGGCAAAAAGATTTATTAACAGGAGAATACAAAGGAGTTCAAAGTTTAGCGATGAATCCTGGCGATTTTGTAGGCTTAGTATTCAATCCCAAAGGAACATTAGAGCAACTGCTTAATACGACCTGGAGTGATAATTTACGTCCTATATTTTCCCTAGCAGCAGCTAATTTCAATCGAGTTCAAGTGACAGCAATTACTTCTTCAGCCCATAATACTATTTTAGGTTGGGAAGATATTGCTTTAAATTTGGGTGCAGATTCAGACTATAACGATATTATTATTAGTTTAGAAGGCATAGATTCGATTGCAATGCCTAATTTTCAAGATTATGTTAATGGCAATTATAACTGGCTAGAAACTACTATCGGACGAGACATTATTAATTATTTTTAATTACTATCTGTTAATAATAAATTTAACTTAAATTTTAAAATAATTACTAGATTTGACAGCAATAATTTGGCAAATAAATAAGTTAGATTAGATAAAAAATAATATTTAAATAAATCTTTAAAAACCAAATGAAGCTAATTCACATTTTAATTGTTGAAGACGAACTAATTCTTGCTAAAAATTTGGCACGTAAATTAAAACGTTGTGGCTATCAAATTGTAGGGATAGTTGATTCGGGAATCAAAGCGATCGCTAAAGTAGCAGAAACCCAACCCGACTTGATCTTAATGGATATAGTTTTAAAAGGTGATCTGAATGGTATTGCTACTAGTCAAAAAATTCAAGCCGATCGCCAAATTCCGATTATTTATTTAAGCTCTTATTCAGACCGCAATACCTTAAAGCAAGCTAGAGAAACCCATCCCCAAGGCTATATTCTTAAACCATATAATATTGAAGATGTAAAGGCCACAATTGAAAGTACTTTACATCATCACAACCTCTTTGAATCTAATTTGAAACAAATAAGTCGTAAAGCCAAACTTGCCACTTATAAAGTCAAGCAAATTGCTCATCAAAACTTTTATTTGCCCTCTCTGAGCGATCGCGATCGCCAATTAAAACGCGAAAGTTATCAGCATCGTCTTCCCCAATTATCAAGCCAAGATGACCCAACTGTTCAACCATTGCCACCAACTGATAAAAAGGTTGGCATTGATGTTGGTATCTCTAGCTTGCTTACTACCAGCAATGGCGAAAAAATAGCTAACCCAAAGCATTTTAATCGGCTGTATCAGAAACTTAAAGTAGCGCAAAAGGAACTGAGTCGGAAAACCAAAGGCTCTAGTAACCGACACAAAGCGCGACTTGCAGTAGCCAAAATACACGCCAAAATCAAAGATGCCCGTACTGATTTTCTGCATAAGTTGACTACCAAGTTGGTTCAAGAAAATAGTGTAATTGCTATTGAAGACTTGGCGATTAGAAACATGGTTCGTAACCATAAGCTGGCTCGGTCTATTTCCGATGCTGCTTGGGGCGAAATGTTCCGTCAACTTGAGTACAAATGCGAATGGTACGGGCGAAAACTGGTTAAAATTGACCGATTTTTTCCTAGCAGTAAAAGGTGTAACCATTGTGGGTTCGTTTCGTCGCGTTTTGGGAAAGAAGATTCTTTCCCCAAAGCCGACGGGATGGATAAGCTCCCTCTCGATATCCGTACCTGGGATTGCCCTAGCTGCGACACCAAAGATATCGATCGGGATATCAATGCGGGAAAAAATATACTCGCTGCGGGACTCGCAGTGATTGTCTGTGGAGCGGACGTAAGACCTAATAACCATAGCGTTAAAGGGCAGTTGCGAAAAACTTCTAATCGAAGAAAGAAACAGAAACCTAAGTCGTGAGTCTTAGGAATCCTCGTGCGTTCACGCCGAGGAGGATGTCAAATAACTTCTCTTACTGAATTAGGATTGCCTCACACCAAAAGATTACTTAAAGAAATGATCGTGCTTCATCCCCATCTCTACACTCTTTCTAATCTTAATAATTGGCGGGAAGGTATACCTGGGTTACGTAAATTTTTACATACGGAAATTTTGTTGTGGGGGCTAGGAGAAAGATTATTAGATATAGTCGAAAACTATATTGGTCTGCCTTTACTGTTTCATGGTGTCGATCTCCGACGAGATGCTGCAGATGCACCTCTAACAGATGCTAGACATTGGCATCGGGATATTGAGGATGAGCGGATGGTGAAAGTAATTATTTATCTTAACAATGTAGGAGTTACGGGAGGCCCTTATGAATATATACCTCGCTCTTATACCGAACATCTCAACACGGCTTTAGATTATAAATCGGGATTTATCTCTGATGAGGCGATCGCTGAAATTGTTTCGCCTCAAAATTGGCAGACTTGTGCTGCTAAAGCAGGGAGTATTATTATTACTGATCCTTGCAATGTTTTTCATCGGGCAAAACCGGCCCAGCGCAATCGTTATTCAATTACTTTCGGCTATACTTCCAGAATTCCCAAAGTGTATTTAAGTGAATTTCAACTTTCACCTGATGAATGGAATCGGATAACTCCCAAGTTAAGCAAACGTCAGATTGCCTGTCTGCGGAGAAGTAAGACTGGGTTAAGTTTGAATTAATGGTTTGAGATAAGTAATAAGAAGCAGAGGAATGTTTACCAAAGTTTATTCTTTAAATCAATCTTGATGTTCTATTAAACCGCATCTACTTTGAAACCCGTAGTTTTTCTTCTTCAGGTTCGAGGTGTTTTTTGACCCATAGGCGATCGCTGACAGCGATAGGGGTAATATTAATTTGCTCCTGAAAATTAGCAACAGCATTGATTAACTCTTGCTTTTTGTCATAACAAGTATGATAAGTTATGTCTTCTCTCAGCCATTGCCAAAGATGCTCTACAGGCATAACGAAGTGTATCCTTTAGGATAAAGTCGGGGCTGTAACCAGGTAAAGGTTGAAGATGAATATCTAAAGCTAATGCCGCTTCCTTGACTAACTTCGCACGATGATAAGGCGCACCATCCCAAACAACAGTTATTTGAGGCTCAGGAAATTCGACTCGTAATTTTTTCAGAACCTCAATAGTATTAATTGTCTCTGCTTTCTCGCTTAACATCTTCTAAGGTGAAGCTACAGACACCAATTTGACGACCCTGTGCGGTTAAAGCTTTGATAGCAGCCAGACGACGATTAACTGTGGCTTCAGCTAGTCCTTTTTCAATTAATTGGGCATTGAGATTATCCCATCAAACCTGTTAACCAAATCGAAATTCCCCATAGTCCAAGAGCATCTTTATTCAGTTTTCTAGTTACGACGCTAACTGTAGGGTTCAAAACAGTTCATATTATTCTCAGCAACGGCGGCATCAATCAGATGACGAATACTTCTATCTTTTAACGGTCTAGTTTTAATCAAGGCATTCGAGATAATCGGTTCGCTACGTTCATAGAGGGCGATCGCCTTTTCACCATTGTGAGCATTGCTGTAGAGAATGCCATCGACTTCTTGGTAAATGTCAGTTTGTTCGTAAAAGTAGCGCGACCAAGCCTGAGAAACCAGCCGATCTGCAACCGCACCCAAAGCGGCTACTGAACCTGCTGCCATTGCAGCTTTATCTCTAATATCTAGCAGTAATAGAGGTTGTTCGATGATGGCGATCGCCACTTCATAATCTTTAAACTCCACGATCTTGGTATCACCAAAAAGCTCTACCAGACAGCAAGAAAGAGTATAGCCCCAATAGGTAATACCTCGCTCTGGGTCTTCTTTCCCTTTCAGCGAAGTTGCCTCCTCTTTAGTTAAAGGTTGTTGGTGGTCAAAGCGTAATAGTGGTCCAAAGAAACGATAGCTATTGGCTTGAGTTTTATAGCGACTAGCAGGGTTAAATATTCTAACTAGTGCTGTTCGGGGTTCTACTGTCTCATACTGGGGACGAGGAGTAACTGTGGGCGGTGGGGGCAAAATTAAAACCATGCTTTAGTTTTTAAACTACTAATCCCACAGATTGAGCGGATTCAACAACTCGTTCCACATCTCCTGTCTTTAATACGTACAGGGGCGTAGAATTGGCAAAATAGGGATTTGGATTAACTAACCAACTAACTTTAGCGAGGTTCGAGCAATCCAAAGCCTTGAGAACCCTGCTCAACCCATCAACAATGCCATCGCTGGTGTTGGCATCAAACTGCCAAAGAGGAAACCACCATTTCTGGTTATCTTTGATGGCAATTAAACTGCCAGCTTTAAGCCGATTCAAAGGAGCTTGTCTAGAGTCATAGCCTAAAATCTCCATTACCTGATTAACATCCACCGTGTCCTTCAGCAATTCCCTTCTGTAGTTAAAAGAATTAATCACATTTTGAATGTGCAGTCTTTTCCTTTCCTCTGGAACATACTCCTGATCCGAAAGCAATTTAACAAATTCATCGTCTGATGACTCGCTATGGCGAACGCGGTCGAGACTATCAGCGATCGCCGATAAAATTGCCGGAGATTCATCATCCAGCAGAGTTTGGAAAATTGAGAGTAGCTTATCTCCTGGCGAAATCTTCTGACGGGGTATATTTAGTTTTCTCGTAACAGTTCCCGAACTCATAGTTTTTACATTTATGCAATTAATGTCCAGTATAGCAGTTAAGTTCGGTCAGAAGAAATGCTCATCATCAAGCTGGTGAAAACTAAGATTTTCGTGATCTAGTTTTCTTTCTTTGTAAAAGTTTATTAATTATGCTGGCTGTGTCTTAGATGTGGCGCTAACGCCAAATGCGACAGATTGCCCCTGGCTTCTATCTAGCGCAAGTTTATTACGGAAGAAGGAGAATCTCAAACTTCACTCTTAAATTTTAGTCATTTTTCTTGATGATCAAGAGCGAAGCCCTAGCTAATAGCTAATAGCTAACAGCTTTTTGATGAACTTTTACTCATTTAAACTTCTACAGAGATATGATGTGAGTTTTTCTATGAGTTTTATGAGATTAAGGGACTAAAGGTAAAACTACTATAGAACTGACATCCTCTTAGAAGTAGAAAATGTAACAAATATTGGGTTTGCGATACTTAGCGAATGTTTTTCCCAAGTTGAATCTTGACGATGAAATCAGTTCCTAAAAGGAGAAAAATAATGAATAATCCGATCATGTTCGAGAAAGATACTACAATGCCCTCAGCTAATTGTGTTGCGCCACCACGAACACTGTCTTTATCCACCCAAATCCTCGATCGCGCTCCCAAGATAACAGTATTTCGCTCCACAGGTTCGGATACTCAATCTTCACATCCTCATGCACATTCGTTTTTTGAACTATTTTTCATTGAAGAGGGTGAAGGCTGTTACTCGATCGGCGATCGCCAGCTTTGGGCTAAATCTGGCGACCTTTTTTTAATCGCTCCTGGCGAGGTTCACGATCCCAGTGGTCTCGATCACGCTACTAAATGGATTGTTGGTTTTGAAGCCGAAGCGCTTCACCCAGCATACACTGATGCCAATATATTTTTAATGCTCCCTAGTCGAGTAATAGAGTCGTTTTTGCCAATCAATGACCTTAAAATTAAACACTTCTACATTCCTGCGCAAGAGCGATCGCGATGGCTAGACCTCTTTGAACAGTTAAAAGACGAACTTGGCAATAAAGAACTTAGTTTTATCGAGGCAGCGCGTGCCTTGTTGATGCTATTACTCATTGAAACTGCTAGATTCAGCGAGCCACAATTGCCCCAGTCAACAAAATCTTCTACTCAGCGATCGGCCAAAAAAGGCTCTCCAGTAGTGGAAAAAGTGTTGTATTTTATCGCGACCAATTTCCGTAAGAGTATTGGTTTACAAGAAGTTGCTAAGGAAGTTAACTTTTCTCCTGCTTACCTAACCGATCTTATTCGCCGAGAAACTGGAAAGACAGTAGGAGGCTGGATCGCCGAGCGTCGTATGACAGAGGCACGCCACCTGCTGCTAGCAACCGATCTCCCTGTAAATCAAATTGCAGAGTCAGTAGGCTATTTTGATTCAAGCTATTTTATTCGTCTATTTCGTCGGCTTAACGGTACAACTCCTCAAGCTTGGAGGCTTCTATATCGTCAATAATCGGTACATTTTCTATCTTTTAGCGTTCCCTAATTTTAAATGTAATAACTACAAAAAATGGTGATGGCTACTGACTACATTCTATTTGTACATGGTGTTAACACCCGCCAAGCACACGAGCAGCGCACATATGCCGATCCGCTGTTTGAGCGCCTCCAAGCATCTACTTTAGATAGCGATCGCCATTTGAAGAAGATCGCTTTCTATTGGGGCGATCTCAACATTGAGATCGAAAATTCACTTTTAGCACAACTGCAAGCTTCTCCTTTGTGGTCAGGACTCTGGTTTAGAAATTTCCGCTCACAGCAAATTCTTCAGTTTGCTGGAGATGCAGCCCTCTACGTTAGTCGTCACATAGGTTCTAGGGTTGTCAAGAAGCTCAAGATGGATGCTCTTAATATAGTTGCCGATCCCGAGCCAGGCGATCGCCTCCATGTCATCACCCATAGTTGGGGGACTGTAATTTTATTTGACATCTTATTCGCCACTCGTTGGGACGAGCCAACTGTACCTGGACATCAAGAAGTAATGGCAATTCGTGATGCCATATTTGGGGTATCTGGCACAGATGCCGATACTCGCGATCGCGGTATTAAACTAGCCAGTCTTCATACGATGGGATCGCCGATCGCGATTTTTAGTCTTACGGATATCGTACCAGGGAAAGATGGTACTAGTTCGCCTAGCGGACATGATATCACCCCCTGTCTTCAGAAGCTATTAGAGCATCTTTATGTAGCGCGACAACACCAAAAGCTGCCCTGGAGAAACTATATTCATCCTGCCGATCCCCTCGCTTATCCGCTCAAACAACTGATGAGTGGCTTAGTGGATGGTGATGCAAAATATCTAGATATTCAAGATGTAATTACTCGTGAAGCGGGAAGATTCGACTTTTTGACACAACCTATAAAACAAACAGGTTTAGCTCTAATTCAAGGTGGTAATGCTCATGGTAGCTACTGGCAAAGTAGGCAAGTGGTGCAAGAAATTTGCAATGTCATCTTTGCTTAGAGTGACGGTTACAGCAGTTTTCAATTGGATAGACTACGTTGATTTATTGGGGTAATGGGTAATGGGTAATGGGTTCTATTCAACTGAAATTAGCTGTAACCCTCTTGTGTCACTTTCCGAAAATTAAACTACAATAAAAAAGTTGTTGATGGTTGTGAGGTAGAGAGAGCAATGGATGTAGAATTACAGATTCTTAAACATTTGAAAAGAGATGCTCGACCAACAGTTTCTGTCATCGATCAATATTGCTCCACTTATAGTGACTTGTTTTCTGATGTACGAAGTTATGAATGTTTTAAATATTTACATCAAGGAATCATCTCACCAATCAAAAGAAAATCATTGCCAGAAATAGCTAAGGTAGTAGGAATCTCTTCTGCCCAATCATTGCATCATTTTCTAGCTAATTCACCTTGGTCAGCAGCAGAATTAAAAGAAAGAAGATTAAACCTAACTCTCAAAGCTTTAAAATAAACTTATTAATTATCTCAAGATGTGTGGGTCTGTTCGTAGGTATTAACCAGCGATGGTGTTTGTATTTTAAAGTGATTTACATTTCCGTATTGTAATAAATTGCCTTAGTAGTGAGTGATAAACCGACCAAAGACTTATGCAAATAGCCAAGAATCATGAGGTTTTTCTTTTTAGAGAAATTTACTAGATCAAAGCTTTACAAATTTATAAATAAAAGGCTTGCAGCTTAAATCTGGGAGCTTATAAGTTTTGATAATATCGAAAAAATAACCGATCAAATCAAAAGAATGTCCCTTGTTTGTCCAAGACAAATTTCTTAGACTAAAAAAAACAAGCAATTCTGATTAAACAAGTCAATAAATTGCCAAAAGTTTGAACATAAATAACTTACTTTTGTGGCAATTTTTATAATCTAAATTAATTGTTACCAAGCGTATAAGTTCAAGCTATTTTTGCCTAGCTTAAATAGACAATTAGCAGACAATTAGTCACAAGTTTAACGATAAGTAGAGAAGTATCTAACAAAATAAAATCCATGAGACAATTTACTCAAAGTACAACACTGATGGGTTATGTGACTGAGATTAAAGAGCAGGACTCTGCCTTTAGTATTAAATGCCGTAGCGGCGATGAATTATTAATCCATGTTGCCAGAGAAACCCGATTTCAGTCCATGCAAAATTTGGACGGTATCGATCGCGATCGCTATCCAAATCCTGAAGATTTTAGGCAGAATCCGTCACAATTAGTCAAAAAATATATTCATAGCGATCGCTTGATTGCAGTAGAAGGGGTTTATCTAGAAGATGGTGCTAATCGTCGCTTAGATGCAATTAGTGTTCATCTATTGCAAGCATTTGACGGGGAATTTTTATTTGAGCAGACTCATTGGTGGTTGACCCAAATTGCTCGACTATCCGATACCTGGCTCGGCTTTCTATTTCCTAATAAAGTCACCTACGAAATTGATGATTTTAGACTTTATCAGACCAACTTAAATATTGTTGGTCTACGCACAGATGATAATCTTCAGGAAAGTTCGACCCTATCTCGGTTAATCTATGGATTATCTTCAGCTTACTTACTAACTGGTTCTGAAAGTTATCTGTCAGCTGCTCGTGCAGGAGTTCAATACCAGAGGGAAACTTTTCGTGCTTTAACCAGCGATGGCAAACATTGTTTTTGGGCATCTGGTAAGCGCAAACCGAGTATAGCTATCAGCTATACATGACTTCCCAAAATGATGACGATCGCGGCACTATTCCCCTTTACGAACAAATATATGCGTTGGCTGGACTCGCCCAATACTATCGCATTACCCTCGATTGGGAAGTCTTTGATGATATCGTGCGCACAATTCGTACCTTTAATCAATACTATCTCGATCTCGAATCAAAGTATGGCAAAGATGCTTTTGGCGATTACTTTTCCCATCTCGATTATGCAACATTAAGCTGGGATAGTGAGGCTTTGGGTGATAATCAAGCCAGAAAGAACTGGAACTCTATCGGCGACCATATTCCAGCTTATTTGGTCAATCTCATGTTAGCTCTTGAGCCATTGCCAAAAGCTAGTAGTAACTATGAAGAAATCCAGAAGTTTTTAAATATCTGCAAAAAAATTCTCCGTACTACTAGCACAATTATCATTGAGCAGTTTCCCGATCCCGACGAGAATGTGCCATTTGTAAACGAACGATTCTCGCGCACCTGGCAACCAGACCATGATTGGCGCTGGCAGCGAAATCGTGCTGTAGTCGGACACAACCTTAAGATTGCCTGGAACTTGACTCGTGTTGCCAATTACTACTACTTTTCCGCTGACAAAATTGCAGCTGAGAACTGTGAAGAGGCAGCGGAATCGAAAAAGTTAGCCGATGACCTGATGAAGTTGGCAGACAAATTAGGCACTACCATGGCAAATCTTGGTGTAGACCTATTTCGAGGTGGCATATTTGATACCTTGGAACGAAAATCCCGACAACGGTTTCCCCATCGAATTTCCTTGGAGCAATACCAAAGACTTTTGGCAACAAGAACAAGCTCTCCTCGCCTACTTAATTTTGCATGGTTGCAGTAATGAAAGTGAAGAGCAAAAGCAAGAATATTTGCGACTTGCTCAAGAGACGGCTGCTTTTTGGAATTTATTCTTTCTTGACCAAGACAGCAAAGGGATCTTTTTCCGCGTTACCGAAAGTGGAATGCCAGTAACTGAAGGTAACTATGGCAACAAAGGTGGTCATGCCATCTCTGGCTATCATGCTTTCGAGCTTAATTATTTAGCGCATATTTATATTAGCTCTTACGTGACGAAGCAACCCTTCTGTCTCTACTTCAAACCGAATAAAAATTGTCGTCAGCGTTCTATTAATGTCTTACCTGATTTTGTCAGACCTAATAGCTTATACGTCAGTCGCATCAACATTGATGGTAGCGAGCGCGATGATATCGATCCAGATAACTTCCGAATTACCTTGAGTGAAAAGGAACTCCAACTAGGTTCAGAAGCAGAAATTGTTGTAGAACTGAAGCCTTTGTCTGAGTGTAGCGAAGGTCTTTAAACGTTTAGGAGAGAAAAAATGGCTACCCAAATATTAGCAGGTAAGAAAATCGCTGTACTCGTCGAGACTGAATTTATTCCTGAAGAAATTAAAACATATCAAACATACTTCCCCGAACTAGGAGCGACCGTAGATTTAATGTCTCGGTTGTGGTCAAACCCAACTGCACGCTTTGTCTCTGATATCGATGAAGTAGAAGGTGAAGTTCCCGAATACATCGATGTCAACATTGACTTTCAGCATGTAGAACTCACTGAATATGCGGCAGTGATCATGGCAGCTAACTATACCAGTGTACGTCTGCGTTACTTCCAACCGCCCGATGGTTATCCCATCTCGCCAGAGCAAACTCGAACAGCACCAGCGGTACAGTTTTTTGCAGCGGCAATGGCGAACCCCAAAATCGTCAAAGGCTTTCTCTGTCATGGATTGTGGATTCTCACGCCGATGCCAGAACTACTCAAAGGACGACGGGTTATCTGTCACGAAGTTGTCCTCGCAGATATTGTCAATGCAGGCGCAGTTTACCTGCCACCACCAGTTAATTCCGAGCTAAACGACCCCCGAAATATTGTCGTTGATGGGGATATGGTTACAGGACATTCAGGAGGCGATGTAAATGCCTTTATCGATGCGATCGCTCACCAAATTGTTTTACAAGAAAAAGGCTTAAAGCTTAAAGCTTAGAGCTTTTATTAAAGATTCCACTTATTGTAATTAGGAGATATTACCAATGACTAAAAAGATTTTAATCGTGCTATCGGAATGGGGTTATTGGGGCGAAGAATTAATTGGTCCCTTGGAAACCTTCGATGCTGCTGGATATCAAGTTGATTTTGCCACGCCAACAGGCAAAAGACCAGTTGCCATCGGTACCAGTATGGATGCTACATTTGTCGATCCACCTTTAGGTCGTCCTGTAGTTTCTCAAGAAATGGCAGAGAAAGTCAGAGCAATTGATGACCCTAGTAACCCCCGCTTAAATAATCCCAAAAGTTTAAGAGACTGGTTGCCTGAAAGACCTTACTGGAGTTCTGCTAAATTTTTGCGGGAAATGGAAGCATACTATCGCACACTTCAAGAAATTCGGGAACAAGAACTCAGCCAATACGATTCCATGTTAATCGTTGGCGGTAGCGGCCCCATGGTCGATCTAGTGAACAATCAAAGAGTCCATGACCTGATTCTCAACTTCTACCAAATGGATAAACCGATTGCTGCCGAATGTTATGGCGTTCCTTGTCTTGCCTTTGCTCGTGATCTTGGCGATCGCCAAAGTATTATTTGGGGCAAGCACGTTACAGGTCATTGTTTGGAATATGACTATAAAGACGGTACAGGATTTATGGGAGCTAACGTCGATCCTAGTCTAGGTAACATTAACTTTGGCCCTCCATTCTATCCATTAGAGTACATCTTGCGGGATGCCACAGGCCCTGAAGGACAATTCCACGGCAATGTTGGGCATGAAGTTTCAGTAATTGTCGATTACCCCTTCATTACAGGTCGTTCCACCCCAGATTCCTATGCAACTGGACAGCAATTAGTAGAAGTCTTAGAAAACGGCTTGAGACGTTATGGCTGGTAGAGGAAGACAAGGCAAAATTCACAATGACTCGCCACGCAGCACTCCCTAAAAGAAGAAAATCATGGAAAAAAGAAATGGTCGATTTGCAATCGTCGAACAATTGCTAGCAGATGGTATCCGCTATATGTTCGGCAATCCTGGGACATCTGAGGAAGGGTTTATCGATGCACTCAGCGATTATTATCCAGAGTTTGAATATATCCTAGCATTACAAGAAACGATCGCCGTAGCGGCTGCTGATGGTTATGCACGGGTTACTAAAAAACCCGCGATCGTCCAACTCCATAGCGGTGTTGGTCTGGGTAATGGGATCGGGATGATCTACCAAGCAATGCGCGGTCATGCGCCACTAGTAGTCTTGGCGGGTGAATCTGGCATTCAATATGACGCGATGGATGCACAAATGGCAGCAGACTTGGTGAGTATGGCAAAACCAGTAACTAAATGGGCAACTAGGGTTGTTCATCCTAGTTCACTGCTACGGGTATTACGACGGGCGATTAAAATTGCTGCTACTCCGCCAATGGGGCCAGTTTTTGTCTCCTTACCAATGGATGTCTTAGATGCTGTCAACGAAGAGGAAGTTGTGCCTACTTCGATCCCCATTACGCGAGTTGCTCCCGAACCAGATGCGATCGCCCAAGCTGCAACCATGATGGTAAAAGCATCTAAACCGCTGATAATTGTGGGTGATGGCGTAGCCTATTCCAATGCCCAAGCAGAATTAACCCAGGTCGCCGAACTGATTGGCGCACAAGTATGGGGTTCTGATTCATCCGAACCAAATATGAATGCTACCCATCCACTATATGGCGGGCTGTTGGGGCATATGTTTGGCGAAGTTAGCAGTGGCATTACATCCCAAGCCGATGTCGTGCTGATTTGCGGGACATATGTTTTCCCCGAAGTATTTCCTGCTTTATCGGGTGCGTTTGCTCCTGGTGCCAAGATCGTCCACATCGATTTAAATGCTTATGAGATCGCCAAGAACTTCCCTGTCGATTTGGGCTTAGTGAGCGATCCCAAAGCAACCCTTGCCAAGCTGGTCACAGAATTAGAAAAAACTCTTACCCCTGAGCAAAAGCGAATGGTTGGTCAGAGAATCACTAAAATTGCTGAAACCAAACAGCAGCAAATGAGCGAGCAGTTAGCCGCCGATAAAGCCGTGCATGACTTTGTACCCATGCATTTATCACAGTTTGCCGAAGAATTAGCCAGACACCTACCACCAAATGCGATCGTCTTCGATGAAGCACTCACTCATTCTGAAGAGCTGTGTCGCTACATTCCACCGACGACCCTGGGACATTATTTCCAGACGCGGGGAGGTTCTTTAGGTGTGGGCATTCCTGGGGCAATTGGCATCAAGCTCGCTCATCCAGAGAAAACAGTAATCGGTTTTACAGGTGATGGTGGTGCAATGTATACAATTCAAGCATTGTGGACGGCTGCCCGCCATGACATCGACGCTAAATTTGTGATCTGCAACAATCGCAGCTATCGCATTCTCAAACTGAATATTTTGCAGTATTGGCAAGAACAGCAGATCCAGCCACACGAATTTCCCGCTTCTTTTGATCTCTGCAAACCAGCTTTGCAGTTTGACGAATTAGCACGGGCGATGGGAGTTCAAGCAGTGCGGGTGGAGACCCCAGAAGAGATCAAACCTGCGATCGCCCAAGCACTATTCCATAATGGCCCATTCCTGATCGATCTCGCGATTAGCAGCGAAGTACCAGGTAGTCCAGTTAGTCCTAAATGCGGACAGTAAAAAAGTTAATTACTCATAAATCAAGGAGAGTCAGCAATGTCTATAGAAGCAAACAAAGCAGTTGCCCGCCGTTATTTCAACGAGGTGTTCAACGAAGCGAACATCACTACCCTAGAGGAAATTTCTGCTCCTGACTTCCAGTTTACAATTCCCACTCACCCTCAACCGTTTCGGGGCGTTGAAGGCTACAAGGAACTCGTTAACATGATCGTCAGTGCCTTCCCTGATATTCATTTTGCTGTTGAAGATATGTTTGCTGAAGGGGACATGATCTTGACCCGCTGGACAGCAAGGGGGACTCACACGGGTAAGTCTTTTCCTACAGTCATAGGCGACATTCCCGCGATTGGCAATTCATTCCTGATCGGGGGGATGAGTTGGCACCGCATTGTTAATGGCAAAATTGCGGAAGTCATAGCCAACGAGGACTCTCTGGGGCTGATCCATCAGCTCGGTCGCGCCATATTACCGACACAAGCAGTCCCGACTATACCTAAACCAATTTCACCAGAAGTTAACAAAAGAACCATTAGTCGTTACTTCAATGAAGTTATGAATCAAGGAAAACTGGATGTCATAGATGAGATTCTGGCCCCCAACTTCGCCTTTAGGATTCCTACCTTGCCCGACCCAGTTCGCGAGCGTGACGGAATGAAGAAGTTTGTCACAGGACTGCACACTGCTTTCCCTGATATCCAATTTACTGTTGAGCGTCAGATTGTCGAGGGCAACAAAGTAGGGTGTCGTTACTCGATGACTGGCACTCACAAGGGCGAGTTTCTAGGTGTTCCCCCGACTGGCAATCCAGTGAAAGACACAGGGAACGACCTCTTCCATCTCGCAGGTGGGCAGATCGTAGAAATCTGGGTCATCGAGGATACCCTAGGTCTGATGCAACAGCTTAATGCGATTGCTGCTACGGTTTAGTGCAGCTTGAGAATGCTACGACTTGAAAGGAGAAAACCATTCCATTAAAGGAGAAAACCATGCCATTAATGTCCAACAAAGTGGAAAATCGGGTTCAGCGTTTCCGAGAACAACGCTGGATTCTGGATAATGTGATCAGAACCGTCGGCGTGACCTGGGATCAAGGGGATGTTGATTTCGCCTTATTTCCATGCGGCATCGGAGCACTTGGCGATTTCCTGCGGATTGAAAAAAACGTCAAAAAGTTCAACGACATTGGTCGCGAATACGCAGCCGCTGCTGCCCATCGGCAACAACGCGCCGAAGAACTAGAAAAGCTAGAGCATACGGTCGCGGCACGGGAAAATTACTTCATTGCATCGATTCTGTACGGACAAGCGCAGTGGCCGATTTTCGAGCATACAAGACAGAACTTCGAGTACGAGCAACGGAAAAACTACTGCTATGCCAAATACGCTGAGTATGCCGACCACTTAGTGCGCAAGGCGGAAATTCCTTACGAGGGCAAGTCTATGCCTGGTTGGTTGCACTTGCCGCCTACCTATAAGCCGGGAGATCGCGTACCATGCGTGATTACGGTTGGTGGGATGGATAGCACGAAGGAGATTTCCGTTGCGCTCCATGGCGATCAGTTTCTCAGTCGTGGCATTGCAGTTTTCATGTTTGATGGACCAGGGCAATTTAGCTGCGCGGTTCGGGAAATTTTCATCACAGAGGCAGGCTTCTACGAAGCGGGGAAAGCAGTGCTGGCTTGGTTGCGCCAGCAAAAGGAGCTAGACCATGACCGGATGGCAGTGCGCGGCGTGAGCATGGGCTCGATTTGGGGAACGCAAATCGCCGTGAGCGATCCTGCCATTCAGGCGTGCGCTGTTGCTTACCCTAGCTACGAAAGGGGCGAACACACGGCCTTCAATATGTATTCGCCCTCATTCAAGCTCCGTTTTATGTACATGTCGGGGTACACCGACGAAGAGAAGTTCGACAAGTTTATCCAGGGCATCCATGCCGAAGGTCTCGGGGCGAAAGTGAAGTGTCCCTATCTCGTCGTCGGAGGCGAGGATGATGATTTTGCGTCCATCGAATCCGCCTTCGACGTTTTGAACGAAGTTACAGCACCAAAGGAGTTTCTGCTTTACAAGGGTGAGGGACATACGCTTCACAGCAGATCTTCGAGCGCCTTCGGACCGAGTGAATGGGCTTACATAGCTGATTGGATTGCCGATCGTTTTAAGGATAAGCCAATGGAGTCAACTCTCTCTCTAGTCGATTCCCACGGTCGCATTCATCGTGAACCCTGGGGAGAACAACAGCTTTACGATTATGGGCTTCCTGAAATTCCGTAAGCAAGGAAGAGCAAGCTAAATCTTCAGAGGAAGAAGTGAAAATGCATACGCGAGCGCCTCCTTGGGGAGAACACAGAAAGCAGGTAATTGTCTTGCAGAACCCCCCAACTTCTAGCCTTGGGCAGTCTTATTAAAGAACTTTCAGTTAGAACTATCAGCTAAACACTAGTAATCACATCACACTTGGAGGAAACACCATGTCAGCAGACGAAAACAAAGCAATTGCTCACGCTTTATTTCCAAAAGCTTGGAATGAGGGAGACTTCAGTCTAGCGGAAAAGTATGTCGCCGCCGACGTGATTGACCACTTTGATAACTCGCAGGGTATTGAGTCCTTCAAACACGTTATCAATACCTTCCGCACTGCCTTTCCCGATATCCATCTCACTGTTCAAGATGAGATTGCCGAAGGGGAAAGGGTCGTACACCGTTGGACAATGACCGGCACCCAACAAGGGGAATTCAGGGGTGTCCCCTCAACTGGCAAGCAGGCGAGGTGGACGGGGATAACCATTGTCCGCTTCGCTGATGGCAAAATCGTGGAACGCTGGGCAAACGTCGATATACTAAGCATGCTGCAACAGCTCGGTGCTATTCCTACACCATAATACCCAATGGAAGAGCGAGGAGATAATCTTATGGTTAGTATTTCTGTTGTTTACCACACAGGCAAGGGTCAGACAGGCGTTCTTGCTGAGGCTGTGGCGCGTGGGGCTCAATCTGTTGAAGGTGTTCAAGTGAATCTGCTCCAAATTCTGCCGGAACAGCTCACCAATGGGGCGTGGGATGATCCAGCTATTCTGAAAATCCTGGATGCATCGGATGCCATTATTTTTGGTTGTCCGACCTGGATGGGTAGCGTCTCGTCTATTTTTAAGGCATTTATGGAAGCCACCTTCAAACTGTGGTTTGAGCAGAGGTGGAAAAATAAGATTGCTGCTGGCTTCACAAACTCGGCTTCTCAAAGTGGTGACAAGCTGTCTTCACTCATTCAGCTTGCAGTTTTTGCTATGCAATTGAGTATGATTTGGGTGGGAGGGGGCGATCCACCAGGTAACAATTGGAGCGGTGGCAGCGTTAATGATATTAACCGCTTGGGAAGCTGGCTCGGACTAATGAGCCAGAGTAATGCCGACCAGGGTCCTGATATGGCACCCCCTGCTAGTGACAAAAAGACCGCCGAGCGCTTTGGGCGACGTGTGGCTCTGATCGCAAAGCGCTGGAACGGTGTTGCTTCCTACACAACGGAGTACATCCGCGAATCTATACCAACCGACGTGGTGGAATAGGCTACCGAAGGCGAACAGGCAGCTGTAGGAAATTAGTAAAGATTGTCAAGGAGATGTTAGATGCAACGAGTTGCATTCGTAGGCTTGGGAGTTATGGGGAGCGCAATAGCAGCAAACTTGCTGCGAGCAGGTTTTACACTCATTGTCTATAATCGCAGTCGAGAACGAGCTCTACCGCTTGAGGGACTCGGAGCAAAGATTACCAATACGCCCAGAGAAGCTGTGGAAGCAGCCGATGTGGTGATTAGCATGGTTACCGATGATAATGCTTCTCGTGCAGTTTGGCTAGGTGCAGAAGGCCTCCTTGCTGGTGTAAAATCGGGCACTGTACTAATAGAGTTGAGTACCCTTTCTTCCAGTTGGGTGAAGGAACTAGCTAGAGAAGCCACCATTCGCGGCTTCGCATTTTTAGATGCACCTGTCCTGGGAAGCAAGTCTCAAGCAGAGGCGGGTGAACTCATTTTTCTGGTTGGCGGTGAGGCTCGGCTTCTCGATCTGGTGCGACCAATTTTTACTGCCACTGGGAAGAACATCATCCACCTCGGATCGACTGGTAGCGGCTCAATGATGAAGCTAATCGTCAACCTGCTCATTGGGGTTCAAGCAGTCGCATTGGCAGAAGGTCTTCTCTTAGTCGAGCAAACAGGTCTTGAAATGGATAAGGCAATCCAGGTGATTGCAAACGGTTCGGCGGGTAGTCCTTTTGTTAAAGCGGTAGCACCACGCATTGCGGCACGGAATTACGATACTCACTTTGCCCTGCATCTGCTACACAAAGACATGTCCTATGCCTTAGAGGAGGCTGTACATCAAACAGTACCGATGCCAACGGTGGCAACTGCGCGTGAGATTTATCGATTGGCAATGGCACGTGGTCTAGGCGATCTCGATCTCTCTGCTGTGTCCGAAGCATTGAGATAAGTAGGAAGACAGAATAAACAACAGGAAACAAAATATGAAGACCTTAACACCTCTGACCGAAGCTGAAGTAAAACAATTGGTAGACAATTGGTATCTAAAATTAGATGTCCACGCAACCATTTCCGAGGTTTTGCCTTTATTAGTAGGTGAAACTCTAGAAATGCAGTTACCAGAAACTACTCTGCACGGTCTAGATGAATTCAAAACTTGGTATGACGGCGTAATTCATACCTTCTTTGATGAAGTACATATAATGCAGACACTAAATATTACAACTGGAGCAGAACAAGCAGATGTTCAGCTAGTCGTACGTTGGGAAGCTAGTCGCTGGAACGCTCCAGCACCGAAAAGCGAAAGGTTAGCCTTTGATTCAGCTCAAAGATGGGTCGTAGTGCGATCGCTGAAACTCAAAAACCAGCGATTGTCATCTACATCGTCGACTCTTTGACTCCCTTGCCAGGATTCCCCAACCTTTAAATGTTACGCAGGCTTTTTATCCTAAAGGATACACTTCGTTATCTGTTAAGACGGAGTAGTAGGTAGTAGGTAGTAGGTAGTAGGTAGTAGGTAGTAGGTAGTAGGTAGTAGGTAGTAGGTAGTAAGTAATGGATAACGTCAGTAACTAAGTAACAATCAAAAATCTATAAATCACCGAGGAGTATTATGAACACTAAAGACATCATCAACAAATACTACGAATCTGCCAATGCAGGCGATTGGAATACCTGGGTATCGCTATTCGCTGACAACATGGTCATGGACGAACAATTAGCAGGTCATCTAGAAGGAATCGAAACCTTACGAGGTGCTATTAGCGGACTCGAAACAGGCTATTCGCGCTTCCAAAATCAACCACAAAAAATTGTCATTAATGGTCAAGAGGCTTGCGTTGTTTCCCATATTTCAGCGGCTAATGCTAGTGGCGTAGCAATAGAAGCAAATGTTGCTAACTATTTCCGCATCGACAACGGCAAGATTACCTACATGGCAAACTTCCACGATACTAGACCCTTTGACCCCTTTGTAAATCAGAACGCGAGTTAATTCAACTAGCTCTTAGCCATTAGCTATTAGCTATCAAAAGTCGAGAGTATCTATAATGAATGAATTTGATTTTATCGTTGTGGGAGTTGGTTCGGCTGGTGCAGTTGTCGCTAACCGACTCACTGAAAATCCAGAAGTGAAAGTACTGGCTTTAGAAGCTGGTAGTCCTGAAATTCCCCCAAATGTTTCTAACCCCTCAGCTTGGCCAACCTTATTGGGTTCAGAAGTGGACTGGAACTATACTAGCGTTCCTCAACCTGGTTTAGATGGACGAATTACCCACGAACCGAGGGGCAAAATTCCTGGTGGCAGCAGTAATCTGTATATTATGATGCACATTCGCGGGCATCAATCGGATTACGACAACTGGGCGTATAATGGCTGTCCTGGATGGTCTTACCAAGATCTTTTGCCCTACTTAAAAAAACTGGAAGATCAGGAAGATGATACCAGTCCTTGGGCAGGGAAAGGCGGCCCGTTATATGTTGCCAATGCGAAATTGCATAACCCAAATCCGACTTCGGAAGCGTTTATTCAAGCTTGCCTAGAGTTGGGGCATCCCTATACACCAGACTTTAATGGTCCCAATATGGAAGGGACAGGCTGGCATCATGTCAACATTAAGGATGGCAAGCGTCAAAGTACTGCCGTTGCTTACCTCAACCCAATTTTAGAGCGACCAAATCTAACTATTAGTACTAATTCTCAGGCTACTCGGTTGCTGTTTTATGGCGATCGCTGTACTGGGGTAGAATACAGGCAAAATGGCGAACTTAAAACCGCCCATGCCAACTGTGAAGTCATTGTGTGCAGCGGTGCGATCGAGTCGCCTAAGCTCCTGTTGCTCTCGGGAATTGGCAATCCTAGCCACTTACAAGAATTTAATATTCCAGTCGTAGCGGATCTCCCAGGTGTCGGTGAAAACTTTCACAATCATGTCCTTGTTGGTGTCATTGCCGAAACTTCTCAACCCATACCGCCACCAAATCAAAATCTTTCCGAAAGTGCTTTGTTCTGTAAATCCGAACCTGGTTGGATTGGGCCAGATTTACAGATTGCTTTCGTCCACGTTCCCTTTGATGTAATTGTTGGTCAAAACTATCCTAATGCCATCAGCATCTTACCTGGGGTTGTCCGTCCCCTATCTCGCGGTTGGATACGGTTGGCTAGTAATAATCCTTTAGATAAACCTTTAATTAACCCTAACTATCTGGGAGTTGAATCCGATCTTGAAAGGTTAATTCAAGGAGTGGAAATTGCTCGTGATATCTTTGCTACTAAAGCTTTCTCTGGTTGGGTGAAGCAAGAAATACTACCAGGTTCAGCCGTTAGCGATCGCACTCAATTACGTGCATTTGTTAAGCAAAGAGCCGATTCTTATCACCATCAAGCAGGTTCTTGCAAAATGGGCAGCGATCACCTAGCAGTTGTCGATCCCCATCTACGGGTTTATGGAGTACAGGGATTACGGGTAGCTGATGCCAGTGTTATGCCTGTCGTACCATCGGGTAACTGTCATACAGGTATTTTGGCGATCGCCGAAAAGGTATCTGACTTAATTAAACAACAGCATTTACAGTGAACAATGAACAATGAACAATGAACAATGAACAATGAACAATGAACAATGAACAGTGAACAGTGAATTCTTACTTACGACTTACCACGCCCCACTTTTCTTATGACTTTACAAATTTTTTCTCAAGTTGCATTGACTTGCAAAGATCCACTTATAACTGAAGAGTTCTACAGCAAACACTTTGGTTTCCAACGGGCGAGAGTTGCCAAACTGCCAGATGGCAATCAAATTGTGTTTATCAAAATGGGCGATAGTGCTTTCTATTTTGAATTGTTTCAAGCAACAGAAAAACTACCTATTCCGACTGCGAGTAATGATGGTTATCAGTTTCCTTCAGTGCGTCATCTAGCTTTTAAAGTCGATGATGTAGATGCCAAATTAGCGGAGATGGGTAACGATGCCAAAATTACCCTCGGTCCTCTTAATTTTGATGATTACATTCCAGGCTGGCGAACAGTTTGGATTGCCGATCCTGATAGCAGAATTGTGGAGATCTCTCAGGGATTTGTCGATGAAATTTAATACCTATTACCCATTACCTATTACCCATTACTCAACCAATCAATAACAAACCTTAAACGAGAAGTTTAGATCATGGCTAGAGTTCAATTTACCTATTTTACAGGCTTAAGAAGATCGTTTGTTAATAACGTTCGTTTGACTGGAACTTGGAATAACAATGGACGCTATTCTGACCAGTGGACTACTTTACCAATGCAACAAATAACTGGTGAAGATGGTTGTCCTTGCTTTACGGCGACAGTAAGTTTAGATGATTCGCAAATCGGTCAGCAATTTCGTTGGGGTGTAATCTTAAATGCAGCAGCGGGAAATGACCTCTGGGGCATAATGACCGAAGAGAACGATCTTAATTCTACAGAACGCGATCGCACTTTTACCCTACGGGCTCCAAATAGCGCAATTCAACAAGAAAGCTACTACCTCACTCATTGCCGTCGGTTAGGAGCGCAAAAATCGTATAATGGCGCACCTCAGCCAGGAATTCAGTTTGCCGTGTGGGCACCCAATGCCCGAAATGTGGAAGTTGTCTTCGGTCAATCGAGCGGTTACATTGCAGATACTGGCGTGGGAGAGGATACTAGCCGCCCACGACTATCACTGTCTCGCCTAGGAGATGGAACTTGGCAAACCAACTGCGCAGCAGCTCTAGCCGATTTTACGGCCTTCGATCGCCTGCCTTACATGTTCAGAGTAACTAAAGCAGACGGACAGGTAGCCTATAAAACCGATTTATATTCTCGCTGTCAGATGGGAAAAGGCAGAATCGATCCCAGTGAATCAGCTTATTCTGGCGATTATCGGCAGCTGGACGGCTCAGTTAGCTGTTCTGTCGTCATCGACCCCGATACAGTCACCAGAGAGCCTGAAGAGGAATTTTCGCCACAACAGGTATTTATCTCAGAGGATGAATTTTGGCAAAACGAGTTCGATCCTAATCGCCCCGTACCCCGTCGCGTTGAAGACTTGGTTATCTATGAACTCCATGTCGGCGCTCTCGGTTTCGGTCAGAATCGACCAGGCAACTTTGAAGATGCGCTGAATCTGTTGCCGTATTTAATCGAGTTGGGGGTAAATGCGATCGAACTTCTTCCCCTATCTGAATTTAGAGATGAGGTTAATTGGGGGTATGAAACCTCTCATTACTTTGCCCTGGAATACAGTGCTGGGGGTAGAGATCAACTTAAGCATTTTGTTAGAGCCTGCCATCGTCAAGGAATCGCGGTCATTGTTGATGTTGTCTACAATCACTATTCTCCAGATGCAGGGCGTGCGGAATGGGCTTATGACTCGGACGTTCCCGAACAAAATATTTATTACTGGTACGAAGGTAATTCTAGTAGTTATCCGCAGCCAGATGACGGTTATATAGATAACTATTCTACAGGCTTTGCTCCTCGCTTTTATGAGGAAATAGTGCGCAAAATGTTTATCAGTAGTGCTGCTACTCTAATTGAAGAATTCCACGTAGACGGATTTAGAGTCGATGCCACTGCTTCGATCCATCTATATAATGTGCTTCATGCCGATGGCAGGAGAACTGATAATGTCAATGTTTTTGGGGCGAAGTTCCTCAGAGAATGGACGCGAACCATGAAGCTGATTCGTCCCGAAGTGATGCTGATGGCAGAAGATCATTCCGATTGGGATGGAGTCACCGAGCCTGTGGATAATGGCGGTTTAGGATTCGATGCCACTTGGTATTCTAGTTTTTACCACCATCTTGTCGGGGATGCTCAAGCAGGAACACAGTACGCCAGATTAATTACGACGGTGGGATACGGTGGCAACGAACCCTTGGCAATGGATTACTTTTCTGGCGCACTGGCAGCATCTGCGATCGCAAAGTGGTCTATCATGAATCTCATGATGAGGCTGGTAACTCGCAAAACTCCAGACGAACTATCTCAGCCGCGGTCAACTCCGCCCCCCTGATGGTCGAAACTCGCCGTGTTGCTGAAGCACGTTGTCGCTTTGCCTGTGGCATGACCATGCTTGCAGCTGGTACGCCTATGTTTATGATGGGTGAGGAGATTGGCGCACAGAGATATTACCGCTATTCCGATTTCTTGAGTAATCGGGAAGATCTTTTAGGCGAGCGCCAAGGAGAAGGTCGGAGGCTGTTTAGATTTTATCAAGATATTATTGGTTTACGGTTAGAACATTCGGGATTGCGATCGCACAATATCGACATCATCCATGTTCACAATGCCAACCGAATCATCGCTTTTAGGCGTTGGGATAATTCTGAAGAGTTGCTAGTGGTGGCAAGTCTTAATAATAGTCCTTTTGGCTCAGGATATGCGATCGAGAATTCTCGACTGGGAAATAATACGTGGCGCGAGATTTTTAATAGTGATGCCGAACCTTATGGCGGCAATAGTATCGGCAATTTGGGCGGATCTATTTCTTCTAGTAACGGTCGAATTGATGTGGTCATTCCAGCAAATGGATTTGTCGTTTTACAGCGACTGTAACTAATAAAAGCTAAAACACGGCTGACATTTGACAGGAAAGCGCTCAGTCGTCAGTTGCCAACAACTCAAACGCGATTGCTTATGTGTCAAATCCTATTCTTAATCAAAAAAATCTTAGCCCAGAATGAGAAAGGAGTGTCATGACTGCTCAACTTGAATTAATTATTGAAACACAAGCTTTGCAAGGAGAATGCCCCTGTTGGCATCAGGAAAAGCAATTACTATATTGGGTTGATGTAGAAAAAAAACAACTGCACGTTTATCAGCCCGAAACTAAAACCAATCGGACAATCGAACTCGGAAAATTAGTTGGTTGCGTTGTTCCAAGAAAATCAGGTGGTGTTGTTTTAGCTTTAGAAAACGGCTTCGCTGCTTTGGATCTAGAAACAGAAAAACTTACATATCTCGCGGCTCCTGAAAGTGATCTGCCATCGAATAGATTTAACGATGGTAAATGCGATCCAGCTGGGCGTTTTTTGGCAGGAACAATGTATAAAGATCAAGAGGAAGAAGCCGCTCAGGAAGCCGGATCGTTATATTCCTTAGATCACAATCTAATAGTTCAACGATTATTAGGCAATCTTACCGTTTCTAATGGGATGGGATGGAGTCCAGATTATTCGACGATGTATCTCATCGATTCTCCGACTAAAAACGTTTTTGCTTTTGATTACGATCTCAAGACGGGAAACATTAGTAACCGTAGAGTTGTAGTTACCATACCAGATGCGTCAGGGGGATATCCCGATGGCATGGCGATCGACCAAGAAGGCATGATTTGGGTAGCTTTGTGGGCGGGATTCAAAGTCACTCGCTGGAATCCTTACACTGGGGAATTGCTGCAAAGTATTTCTATCCCTGCTCCTAATGTTACGTCTTGCACATTTGGCGGTCTAAACATGAATGAGCTTTACATTACAACAGCTAGAAAAGATATGGATGAAGCTGCATTGGCTCAGTATCCCCAAGCTGGTAGCGTTTTTCGGCTACAAACAAATTTCATAGGCCTAAAAAATTTTGAATTTATAGGCTAAATTGCTCTGGCAAAAATGCCTTTTAAATAACGTTTAAAAATTACACACATTACTAATTATTGAGGAATTAACAATGGACCCGATTACAACTGCGATTGTGGCTGCTCTGGCTAAGAGTCTCAGCCAAGATGTATGCAAAGACAGTTATGTTGCTCTTAAAGAGGCTTTGAAGAAAAAGTTTGGGCATAAAAGCGATCTGGTTGATGCCGTCGATAAATTAGAAAAGAAGCCAGACTCGGAAGCTCGCCAAGACATACTACAAGAAGAAGTTGAAATCTCTAAGGTCAATGATGACCCTGAGATTCTTAAGTTAGTTCAAAATTTACTCGACCAGATCGAATCACAACCTGGTGGACAGCAAATAATCAATCAAACTCAAACCAACCAGGTGAGCGGTGTAAATGTTGGGGGAAATTTTGAATTTAAACCAGTTCAAGACGGAAAGAGTTAAGGAAGTAAAATAATGAAGTTATTTTGGTCTAAACTGCTGGCAAAAATAGGACTGGGATTGCTTAAGGTAGTGAGGTGGAGTTGTGAGCCAATGCCCTAATCCTAATTGTCTGCATCAAAATCTTTCCAACACAAAGTTCTGTGTAAAGTGCGGTAATAAGTTATGTTTAAGCGATCGCTTATCTCAAGAACAAGATAACTTGGTTAAGGGTGCTAACGTTGGGCGTGACTTGACCTTTGCGCCAGTTCAGAACATCATCGAGACTCAGATCATCCAGTCTTCGGTTGAGGTGATTACGCAGCGAGAACTGAATAAAAATTCACCTTATCGGGGACTCAAAAGGTTCAACTTCAAAGACAGAGAGCGCTTTTTTGGTAGAGATAAGTTAATCGCCAGATTATTCGAGGCGGTGAATCGCAGCAACTTGAGTTTAGTCTTAGGGGCTTCTGGTAGTGGCAAGTCCTCTGTCGTGCGTGCTGGGTTAATTCCTGAGTTGAAGAAATCTCTGGAGTCTCAAACATTTTATGATTTCATCTTTACCCCCAACCAAGATCCCTTTGATTCTCTATATCGCTGTCTACTCAGCGAAGAAAAGGACTATAACTTTAGTAGAGCAGAAGCTGAGATTGCCCTGGAAGCAAAGGCAAATACTTTATCTAAAGTGATTAGTACCTTTAAAAAGGATGGGGAACGATGGCTAATTTTTGTGGATCAATTCGAGGAATTGTTCACTATTTGTGGCGATCTAGACAAACGCCAAAACTTTATTTCAGGTCTGGTTCAAGTTGCCAAGTCGGGGAATAGTTCGGTCAAGATTGTACTGGCAATGCGGTCTGACTTTTTGGAACAGTTGAGTTTCTATCCCGATCTAGGTAACATTGCCAATCAAAATAATATCCATCTGGTGACTGAGATGTACCCAGATGAACTGCGGCAGGCGATTGAGCAACCAGCAGCCAAGCATGGGGTTATGTTTGAAAAAGGGTTAGTTGAACAAATTATCCAGGAAGTTGAAGGACAAAAAGGTTACCTTCCTCTATTGCAGTACACCCTGAATTTACTTTGGGAAAGTGAATGTCAATCTTTCGGTGCTGATGGTCGTCCTAATATCGAAGACCGTACCTTAAACAAGAAAAATTATGCAGCGTTGGAGGGGATAAGAGGGGCGCTGCAAAAGCGAGTCAGCGAAATATACAGCAATTTGAACCAAGACCAACAGACAGCTACTAAGCAAATATTTTTGAAGCTGGTGAATATTGTTAGCAATAATTCTGGCAGGAGAGCAGTTAGCAGACGGGCTTATCGAGATGAATTTGTCGGTGAATCAGTAGAAAAGATCCTCAATAAATTCATTGAAGAAAAGTTGCTGGTTAGTAGTGGCGAATATTCAAGCCCAGAAGAACTGCAAGTGAATGTTAGCAAGCACCTGAAACAATCGGCAACTGTAGAAATTGCCCATGAAATTTTGCTCTCATCTTGGGATGAGCTAAAACACTGGCTTGAGGAAGAAAAAGAAGCAATTATTCTCAAAAATTGGTTGGCTGGTGAGACAAGGCGGTGGCAAAAAATTCGCGAACAAGATAAGTCTAAAGCTCAGGATGAACTCTTGAAAGGCTCTCGATTAGCTCAGGTTGTAGAGTTTAGACAAAAAGATACTTTTAAAAATGTTGGTGGCTTAAGACCAGAGGAAAGTGAATTTATCGATGCCAGTGTAGCAGAACGCGATCGCCTCCTTTGGGAAGTAGAAGCACGTAGAAAGAGGCTATTCATAGCAATTTCTGGCATATCTGTCGTTTTTGCTGGACTCGCACTTTGGGCAGGGATGCAGTCAACAATTTTGAGCTTGCGGGAACGGGCAAATCAAGCGAGCAATCTACTAAGCTTCAACCCTGTAGAGGGGGTAGTTACAGCAATAGCTCTCAATGGTAAGAGTAGAGCAGTATTTGGCGATCGCTTTGTCAAGATTTTACCCCAAGTACGCTCTAGTTTACGGGATGCGATCGCCGTACCTATAGAGCGTAATATGCTGAGAGGTCATCAAGGCCCAGTTTGGCAAGCTGCTTTTAGTCCTGATGGTCAAATTATTGCCAGTGCTGCTGATGATGGGACAGTGCGCTTGTGGGACAAACAGGGTAATCCTCTTGGTCAACCTTTTAAGGGTCATCAAGGTCTTGTTCATTCAGTCGCCTTCAGTCCAGACGGGCAATATATAGTTAGTGGGGGCGATGATAATACAATTAGGCTGTGGGATAGAACTGGCAACCAAATCGGTCAGCCTTTTAAGGGTCATCGAGGGAAAATTTGGTCTGTTGCCTTCAGTCCTGATGGACAGTATATAGCCAGTGGCAGCGACGACAACACAATTAGGCTGTGGGACAAACAGGGTAATCTCATCGGTCAGCCCTTTCGAGGTCATCCTCCTCAAGACCGTTGCTGCTCAGTTTTCTCAGTTGCTTTTAGTCCCGACGGAAAAGCGATCGCCAGTGGTAGTGCCGATAATACGATTCGGTTATGGGATCTCAAGGGTAACGCGATCGCTCAACTCACTGGACACGAAGATTATGTCCGCTCAGTTACTTTTAGCCATGATGGAAAGTATATTTTAAGTGGCAGCGATGATAAAACGATTCGGTTGTGGGATCTAAAAGGCAACCAAATCGGTCAACCGCTAATCGGACACGAATATTATCTTTACTCTGTTGCCTTCAGCCCTGATGGGGCAACTATTGTTAGTAGTAGCGAAGATGGTACAGTTCGATTGTGGAATACAGCAGATTTCCAGAGCGATCGCACTCTAGTCGGACATCGGGATAAAGTCTTGTCTGTAGCCATCAGTCCCGATGGACAACAGATCATCAGTGGTGGTAACGACAAGACGATTCGGTTATGGGATCTAGAGGGCAACCAAATCGGTGATTCTTTTAAAGGACATGTTAGCGCTGTCACCTCTGTTTCTTTTAGTCCTGACGGAGAATACATAGTTAGTGGTAGTCGTGATGGCACGTTACGATTGTGGAACAAACAAGGCAAGGCGATCGGTGAGCCTTTTATTGGGCATGAGACGGCTGTTTTCTCAGTTGCTTTTAGTCCCGATGGACAACAGATCATCAGTGGTGGTAACGACAAGACGATTCAGTTGTGGGATTTAAAAGGCAATCAAACCTGGGAAGAACATAAAGATGAACATAAAGATGAAGTCCACTCAGTTGCTTTGAGTCGTGGTGGAAAATATATAGTTAGTGGCAGTCGCGATCGCACGCTCCGATTATGGGATAGACAAGGCAAAGCGATCGGTCAGCCTTTTATCGGTCATGGCAGTGCTGTCACCTCCGTTGCTTTTAGTCGTGGTGGAGAATACATAGTTAGTGGCAGTCGCGATCGCACGGTACGATTATGGGACAAACAAGGTAATGCGATTGGTCGACCATTACAAAGACACGAAGGTCCTGTCAGTTCCGTTGCCATTAGTCCTGATGGGCAACAGATTGTCAGTGGCAGTTGGGATCATACAGTAAGGTTATGGCAGGGGGGTAGTTTCTCAAATTGGTTACAAGTAGCTTGCGATCGTTTACGCGAGCATTCTATGCTTACGGCACCTGCCACACAAGAAGCCAAGGTGGCAAATAAAACTTGTACCAAAGTTAAGTGATTAAATTAGGGGATTTTAATCAACTCCCTTTGTGTATTTGCTGCTCGAGACTGTAGCTATTAAAACGGTTGTTTTTTTAAACAATTCTGAACAAGGCGATCGCGCTTTCCCCAAAATGGCGATTTCTATTGTTGTTTAGCTAAACTCCAGAAGATTTTTTGACCAAAGAGCGTAAGATAGATGAAAGATAACTATTCTTAACTCAAAAATATGCCCCCAGCAGTAGAAAACGTAAGTTAGCTGCCGTTAAGTCTCTCTTTAGCTTTGCCCATCAAAACAAGGTCTTGGCGGACAATCCTGGTGCAACTCTTGCTACACCTAAAACCAAGGATGCGATCGCGGAGAAGATTCTGACTGAAGATGAATGGTTTCGTCTGCTTAATGCCGAACCCATTCGTCAGCATCAGTTAAAGTTCATGGTTCATGATTCACGTTTTCTTCTATGACGATAAAACTTACTTAGTTTGGCGGGAGAAATACCCAAGTAATAGCCAGCAATCATTAGTTGATTAATCGCGGTAGTTTGCCATACTCCTAACTTCTGCCAGCGTCTTGCAGAAGTTGTTACCGTAGCAGGAGCGATCGCAATTTTGCCTTTACTTTTAATTCGTTGAATAAATTCAAAGTCTTCCATAATCGGTAAATCAGCAAACCCACCAGCCTCTTGGAAAGTTCGTTTAAAGATAAAAAGTGCCTGATCGCCATAGGGTAGAGATAATAGACGCGATCGCGCTTTAACCAACATTTCTAGCCAACGTAAAGATATATCTGAACCATCAATAGCTAATTCAAACGCCCCTGCAATGACTTTGTTTTGGTTTAAAGTGTGGGTTACTAGCTCGACAAAGTTTGGTGGTAGTTGAGTATCTGCATGAAGAAATAAGAGAACATCTGATTGAGCTAAATCAGCGCCTGCGTTCATTTGTCCTGCCCTACCTTTGCCAGTCACAGTAATGACTTTAGCTGCGCAGGAGGCGATCTCAACTGTATTATCTTGACTTCCGCCATCGACAACAATAATTTCTATTTTTGAATACTGGGTCAACTGTGCCAAAGTTTGTCCAATGATCGTCCCTTCGTCAAGAACTGGGATAATAATGCTAATAATACATTGAGCCATATTTAATGAGGGACAATACTACTTTTAAAAATCGATTCGGGAAAATCTTCAAGCATTTAAGCGAGATTATCTTGGTTTGCTTAATTTTGTTTGGGTTTAACTCAACGGCTGTCGCTGCTTCTTTATCAGAGCGCATTGAGCAATTTCCCCAGTGGACAAATAAACCGCCAATCAAGCTTGCTAAAGGCGACTTAGAATATCCTGAGTGGATGGCGGGAACTTGGAATGTGACTAGTACCCTGACTGAACAAATTGCTCCCCTCGCGCCAAATATTGTCACGCCTGGATTTGAAGATAATCAGCAGTATCTGGATCGGGCGATCGCTTTTCAAGTTAGATTTGGTACAGAATATTACACTCCCCACCAAGGATTGCTATCGGCTTTTAAATCAAAGCAACCTATAGTAGTGGCAGATAGAGCGTTTAACGCTACTAAGATTGCTGAGGCATATTTGGGCAATGATAATGTCTATAAAGTAAAAATTGACCCTGATAACCCTAATCAACAAATAACTTTTCTCAAAGGCGAACGTAAGCTAATTTCTAAAATAACAGGTAGAGGTCGAGAAATTCCTGAAGATCGTCAATTTATCGCCACTGAAGTTACCCAACAGTTATTTCGATCTCCTGAAAGACTCTATCTTAACGAAGTAGAAACCACCTCTAGCTATCGGTTATTAGATGCTGGTAATATTAGCGCCGAACAGATGACAGCAATTTACCTTTCTCCTCAAGATCCTGATTATTTTAGCGCGGGCGATCGCCCAGTTGCTTTATATCGCTATCATTTGACAATGAACAATGAGCAATGAGCAATTTAGAACAGATAAGACTGAGCAGAAATTGCTGAAGCTAGAGTTAATAAAATTCCCAGTAGAATTATTGCCCAAGTTTTGTAAGTACTAGAAGTGCTGATTTTCTCTGTTAAGGATGATTGTTCTGCTAATTGCGATCGCAAGCTTTCAATCAACCCCTGTTGTTCATTGCCTTTTAAATCTAACAAGCCATTGTTTTTCTCCTGTTCTTCTAGTTGTTGATTGAGCTGTTCAATTAGTTTAATGCGATCGCTTATTTGTATTTCTAATTCGCTACGTTTAGTCGTCTCTTGTCTCAAACTAGCAACCTGCTGTTCTTTTTGTGCTATTTCTTGCTTAAGCTGTTCTTTTGTTTGGTTAATTGCCTGTTCTTTGGCTGCAATCTGCTGCGACAATTCTGTTACCTGTTGCTCTTGCTGGGTAATTTTATGCTGTAAGTCGTGATTAACTCTATTTTGTTCTTCAATCTGAACTTTTTGCTGATTAATCTGCTGTTCTAAATTAATAATTTGTCCTTGCTTATCATTAAGTTGTTTCTGGCTATTTTGATTATCTGCACGAAGACGATCTAGTTCTCCTTGCTGCTGTTGAATTTGCTCCCTAAATGTTCCTAACTGTTGTTGAGCATCGGTTAATTGAATTTGCAGATTTTGACTACTATCAGATGCTTTAGATAGTTGACTTTGAACTTCAGAAAGTTGAGTTTGTGCTTGCTGGCGATCGCTATTGAGACTATTTATTTCCCCTTGTTTGTCATCTAACTGATTTTGTAGTTGAGCTAGTGCTGATTCTTTTTCGGTTAACTGAGTTTGTGCTTGCTCGCGATCGCTATTGAGACTGTTTATTTCCCTTTGCTTGTCATCTAACTGCTGCTGTAATTGGGTTAAAGCTGATTCTTTTTCTGTTAGCTGAGTTTGAATTTGGCTTAGATTGTCTATTTCCCTTTGCTTGTCATCTAACTGTTGCTGTAGTTGGGTTAATGCTGATTCTTTTGCTGCCAGTTGCTCCTGTATTGCACTATCGCTATCTTGCTGTGTAGATAACTGCTGCTCAAGCTCTCTAATTTTGGCTTCACTACTTATCAAACTTTCTGCTGTAGTTTTTTGTCCTGCTTCTCGCTCTGATAACTGCTGCTGGAGTTGATTTAATTCTTGATTAAATTGCGCTTCTAACTGCTCAATATTTTGTCTATCTTCGTTTGATTCTTGACCTTTTTGTGATTCTATCTGGGCGATCAATTTTTTGACTAATGCTTCTTGCTCTTCGGCGTATTTTTTTAAGGCTTGATAGTTTGCCTTGTGTTCTTTAATTTTTTCCTTTAGCTCAAGCAGAGCAGGAGATTTGCCTTGCTCGCTCTCAGATGATTTTTCTATTTGTGGCTGATTTTCGCTAGGTGCATTAGTGTCTAATACCTGAATTTTGGTAGCGATATTTTCAGGATCATCATTATGATCTGATTCAATAGAAATCGTTTTGGCTGCTATCTGACTGGCGATCGCTAAATTTCCTGTAACCAAGCTCTCTACAACCTCTGATTTAGATAGACCAGTAGATTCGACAATTTCACTGAGATTTTTTACCGCCTGGGGAGTTAGAGAAATTCCTACTTGCGACTTTTCTAGAAAACTTACTGTTTTACGAGGTCTGTTAGTAGATTGAGGTTTTGTCGACTTGGTTTTTTTACGTGGCATATTTATCTAGTCTCCGAGGTCTAATTTAAACTTAAAACTTATTTCAACTGCACACCCATGGATAAATGAACTTATACAGTTATTTTGACTTATTGTACGTCTAACAGGATTTAGTATTACACAGTTGCTTAAGTTGCTTAAATAGTCACTATTAGTAATCTTAAGTATTACTTAAACGGCTTTTATTTGGGAGAGAAATAATTGTCATAAAATGATTTTTGGCGATCGCCACTAGCAAGATTTATCGTCAAATCTGGTATAAAAGCCACCATATTTAATCCAATACTGTTTTAATTCGTGGTGAGGAGTATGTAAACTAGCCTTCGCCTGATATAAAATTACTTGGCGATGATTCCCAATCCAAACTTTACGGACAGGTTCAACCGAAATAAAAGTTCCACCTAAGCCCTGGACGCATTCTTCAAACCTCTCAATTGTGGAATACTCTAAAGTTTCAAGAATAAAAAAATTACCCGAACAAATTAAATGGCGACTTCTAATCCAAGCTTGCATTTTTTTGCGAGCTACTGGTGGCAGCATACCTCTTACTGTTAGCTCCGATGTAATAATCATTTTTATTGACTTATTCATGTTTGTTAGCAGTTAATCATTAATTTGATTAACTTATTGGCATTTTTAATTGATTATTTAGCTGTTTTCGCCAATTCCAGGTAATTCATGAGCAAAACTTTCTTTCTTGGTAAACTTCAATGGTCCTATTGCCGAACCCCAAATCTGCTCGTGACTTTTTAGATCCATACCTCGATCCCAACTGATCCAAGTAGCTTCCGTAAGCTCAACGCTACTAACAAGATAAGTATTTACGCCTTTGCGGTGAATCAGACATTTATTTCCAGGTTCTACACTACCGCGAAAGATTTCTCCCTCCTTGCGAAACACCATTGAACAGTTATAACGACGTTCAATACAGTCGGAGGGAATAGTCAGCAGAATATCGCGATTATGACCCGAACCTGCATAATTTTCTGCATCTTGAAGACTATAGTTTTCAATATAAATATCATCTCCTCGATCTATGAGGCGATGAACTCCTTGACGGTAAGGATTCCAAAGGTTGTAATCGTATACCTGCTCGGAATAAAAGCCAATGCCTGAAAAAAAATCCCAGGGAAGGGGACGGAAAAAAATCCGAATATGAGCATAATTCTGAGGATCGGCATCAGACTGTTGACGGTTAGAAAAATCTCCCGACATGAGACGAGCTAGCTCATGAAGCAAGTTGTTGTCTTGTGCTGAATGATTTTCTCTAGTCAACATTATCTTGTATTTAATTTACTGGTTATAAAATTTTTAAAGCAAAAAATTATTTAAAAAAGATTGCTCTTAAACATTCGCAAGTCAATCAGAGCAGTTTTAGTCGTTTGTACTAATGCTTTTAAATATATTTTTAATCTCGCCACTTAGTATTTATTATTAGCCAGATTGAACTACTCATCAGCCAAATTTAAAACACGAATCTCAGAAGAGAAAGAAGCTGTGGTAACTCCTTTACCGTCTCCTGTTTTAATCAAAGATACTCGAAACCGCAAGTTTGGGGTGGCAAACCAAATTTTTTCTTCAGCAGTTGCTCGCTCGTATTTGGTATGTAGCACAAAAGAACCATCTTCGATCAGTTGATATTGTCCGATCGCCGCCACGGTTTCGGCATATCCTTGTTCTCTCAATAGTCTTCCCTGAGTTGGGTTGTCTAGATCTGGAACAGGAACTAACACCGTCGACCCAGCCAAGATTTCGTCTTCATCCCAATCAGATTCTCCCTCCCAAGTCATGTAAAAAGGACTAGTAACAAGATGGGGATCTATTTGGTTTGCTTTACACAAAGCAATTACTCTCTCGTCGTCGTTTTCTAGAGGCAAAATTTCAATTTGGGAAGTAACTTCTTCAAAGTGGTGAAATGCTAGATGATGAGCGCTACGTTGCGATCGCCATTTGCCCAAAGAACGTTCGACAAATTCATCAATGTTCATGGATTTTCTACTTTAGAAGTATTTAGCTAAAAAAAGTTTTAATTAATTCTTATTTTAAGGGAACTGCTGTGGTTCAGTTTAACTAATTCCTAGCAGTATTTAAAGATACTGCTAGAAAATTAAGCGATTATAATTGATAGTTAAAGATTGACTTCAACCATCAAATTTTAAACTTACTTGCGGTTGCGGTTTTTTCTCCCGCCAGAACTTCTTTTAGGTTTTTCTTGATGCTCTGTTTCTGCTTCAGCAGGCGCAGCTTCCATTTTAGTATTGCCCAAAGAGATACTTGCTACTTTACCTCCCATGCGGTTAATACTTTGAATAGTCTGAGACATCCGACTATAAGGCACTTTCACTGTATAGTTACTAGTGCGCATTACGTCTTGACGACAAACACCAGTGACTTCTATGGCGATCGTGCGATTGCCATAGGTACTAATGTTAGTATCTCCAGTAGTAATCATTCCTGACATATCGTTAATTCCCTCCTATTTCCTGGGGAAAAATCTAGATCTTTCCCCAATATATTTACTGTGATGAACTAATAGCCGATAGCTGATAGCTATCTTAAACTTCATTAATACTGAGAATTTTTGCTCCAGTACGGTGTAAGTTCTTAATTTTGGCGTTTAACTGTTCGTAATTAACTTCATAGGTTTGGTTACTAAGGCGGTTAATCGAGCCAATACTAGCTTTAGTCGCCTTGATGCGGAAGCGTTTGTTGTTACTACCAGGAGTACCGCCAGAACTATTTTTGGGAAAGACAATTGGAGTAGGCTTATTGGCAGCTAAATCAGAGATTAACGTTGCTTTATTGGTAACACTATCACTACTAGCGTAGCCATTATATAAAGCGTAGGTACGATTAAAACCGACATTTAAGATAGTACGCTGATTACTCTCTGTACGAGGACAAGGAATAGTGTTCTCGCCGTAAGCATTTAAGTATTCATCACTATCGATGTATGAATCAATTTCTGCTTCGTAACCCAAATTATTATAAATCTGTACGTGCTGAGAAATTTCTGCTTGATCTAAAGGCGCACGCCCTAAAAAGTGTTTACAGTTCATTTCAATAAAACGATACTGTGAACAGGTTTCAAAAAATAAAGAACGATATAGTTCAGATTGTCCGATCGCTCTGACAAAACCACGCACAGTAAGATCGCCATTTCTAAATAGAGACTCGGCTGTTTCTAAAGTTTCGCCCTCTAGTAAATAGGCATTACCCAATACTTGTTTATAAGCTTGACGAATGATGATCTGAAAATCTTGGTTTGGTTGACGTTCTCGTAGTTCAACTGGATCTAAATCCGTTACCCAAAATGACATGATTATACTCCTGAATATTATTATCTACTGGCTAAAAGACGTTTAAATCTCAGTAATGCTGACGATTTTTGCTCCAGTGCGGTTAATGCGCTGAATCTGGGGAGTCATGCGATCGCCTGGGACAATATACTCTGTGTTACTAACACGGCGAGGAGCATCAAATTTAGAACCTTTAACCACAATTCTGAATTTTTTAGCAGTAGCATCTGGGGAAGGAGACATCCGTGCATTAGCGGTTGGACTCTTGGCAGCAGTGGCGCTATTGGTAGCTACGCTGTCTACTAAACGAGAATTTTTCTTAGCGCTATCTACTCCTGCAATACCTTGAAGTAAAGAAAGAGTACGGTTATAGTTAACCTGCTTTTGACCTACTGTGCTAGTAGCGCCCGTGTAGAAAGGAATAATGTTTTCACCAAATTTTTCGGTATATTCGACACTATCAATGTAAGAATCGATTTCCGCGTCATAACCTTCATTGACACAGCGTTGAATATGTTCTGAAAGTTCTGCCTGATCTGCGGGCGCACGTCCCAACAGGTGCTTGAAGTTTAGCTCGACAAAACGATAGGGCGCACAGCTTTCAAAATAACGAGCGCGATAAAAATTTGATTTGGCGACAGCGCGAACAAATTCTCTCAGGCTGATGCTGCCGTTACAAAACTGTGATTCAGCACTTACCAGGCGCTCACTTTCCATCACATGAGGGTTACCTAACACTTGTTTATAGACTGCGCGAATAGCGATCGCTTTGTCATCAGCGCTACTATTGCCTCGAATTTCAACGGGAGCATCTATTACAGCAACCATGTCTAATTTTCTCCTGAATTAATATTGATTTGTCAAATGAGCCACCCTTAAAAAAACTAAACCCAATCATCAGCTTTAGTCTTTAAGGGCAACGATAATTAAGAACCTTAAACTAGTTTACAGGGGTAATACTAGCGATTTTGCCACCTTGTTTATGAATACGCTGATATTCTTGGGATAGCTGCTCGTAAGGTACTAAATATACCTTGTTACTACGACGGAACTTGGATACGCGGTTAACAGCGCGAGAAGCATAACCAGTTACTTCGATCCGATATACTTTGCCGTTTTCTCCTGCACCAGAACCTTGACGAGTGCGCGCACCCAAAGCAGGTTCTTGGAAAGACCAACCATCGCCAACAGCACCGCCAGAAGGAGGAATTACTGCCAGAGGAGTACCTTGAATTATGTTTTTGTTTAATACAGGGGTTTTTCCTGATAAACTACCTTTGAAGTCGCTGGAAGAAGCACCCCGGGCCAAAGCAAACATATGAGTGAATTCCACCATAGTTTGACCAGGACGACTCTTATATCCGCGATAAAAAGGCACAAAGTTTTCGCCATAGGCTTCTTGATATTCGTCACTATCAAGATAAGAATCGATTTCGGCTGACCAACCACCTTCATCCAGGATGGCGCTATGAGCTTTCATTTCGTCATAGCCATTGGGCGCACGACCTAGAAAATGCTTAAAGTTCAGTTCGATGAAACGGTAGCGAGGACAAGTTTCAAAAAAACGAGAAACATAAGCATTAGATTTGCCGATTTCTCTGACAAATTCTCTGACGCTTAGTTGTCCGAGTCTAAACTGAGACTCAGGAACAGTTGCTCTCTCACTTTCCATGATGTAAGCGTTGCCTAGTACCTGCCTGTAGACAGCACGGATAATGCTTTCTACTTCTTCTTCTGAACGACCAGGTATGTATTCAAAAGGAGGGGTATCTTCAAATAAGCCGACACCTAATTCAGATGCTGGTCCAAATGTCATTTAATAAATCTCCTTGATTTTAGGAATTAATTTTTTTACACACACAATGTATAGTCTTAGCCAGCCAAGATTTAAATCAATAAGTATTGGCTGTAATGGATTAATACAAAGGTTTGAGGATGAGTTTATGTGTATACACAAACTCGACAAGCAGATCTAAGCTCAGATATTATTTATCTACTGCTCGTTCAATGCTTGTCATGGCTTCATTTCCTGATAATGGGAAATAAACTTTTTCTGGCTAACTAAGTAAAAGCAAAGTAGGAAAATATTAAACAACCTATTTAACATTTCTTTACTTAACAGCTACTCAAGTTGTACGCCAACTTATTTAATTACAAATATTTTGGGATAGAGTCCTCAACTCAAGAATTCTAGCTCCATCATATTAAGGCACTGTGTAATACAGCGCTGTTTTTAGAGGTGTTTGATCTAAATCTCAAGTCTTAAAGACAAAATATAAAATCGATCTTCTGTCACACCTAGCATGTATAAATCTCAGGCTAATTCAAGATCTGAATCGGCACAGAGTTTACAGTCTATTTATACAATGCTGTCAGAACCGATCCTATCAAGTTTTGTAAAACTTAATGAGAACTACATGAACAATTGTGAAGCAATAAGAGTAGTATTTAACAAACTTCAGCTTTAAATTAGTTGAGAATCTTTTGCTCTACCCCAAAGCCAGCCAACAGGATATTTTTAAGTGGTTGTCCTTCATTAGGCTTGGCATAGTTAAGAATTCGTCGGATACGTAAAGTAGGGTTAGTTAGAGTAATAGAATCAACGGAAACCACGCGGGTATAGTTAGTAGTCATCAATAATTCTCTGGTTTCGGGATTAAAACTAAAGTGGGAAACAATTGGTCGATCCTCTTCGTAGGCGCGATCGCGCAAATAATCTCCTTCTAGCAACATATTTGCCTCCGACTTGGGGACAAACATCAGATTAAGATTCTGTTTTTTCTCTTCCCCTTTTTCCGAAATCGTATAGAAACCTAAGTTAAACCCTGGTAAAGTCTCTAAATTATTTAGCTTTTCGTAAGCATTATCAGCTAGTACCTTGGCTTTTTGTTCGCTGGTTAGAGGCTGCACTTCAAAAGTAGTTTGCGATCGCTCAATTTCTTGATGAGTTAGATAATGATAAGTGCGGTCAGACTGCCAATTACCAATACAGTCTGCAAAAAACTGTTCAAATACGGTAGTGTTCATTGGTGTATTTATAGAACTTAGAGAACAAAAAAACTAATCTTTGAGCAATTCAATTTTGAAGATACCATCGCTAGGTTTAGAAGCGGTCATTTGTGACCAGGCTATTTCTTGTAGAAAAACATCAGATTGGATCGTTTCGACAACATCCACCCCCCATTCACCTATTTGCAATGAATTAGGAGACATACTGGTAGCAGGAGTGGTTTTTCTGCCACCCAGAATCAAAGTATCAATAATAGCTTTAGAATCAGGCTGTTGACTTTTTCTTTTACTTGTCAAAATATCTCCGCACATTTGACCAATCTCTTTTGGCTCAAATTGATCCGTAGGAAAGATTATTTCGACTATCCAGTGAGGATTATCAATCAAGCCACACTTAATTTTTTCTTTGCCTTGTAGTCCATCAATAAATATTTGGGTAAACTCTTCTCTGTTTAACGCAGGCAGTTCATTATTGCGTAGATTGAAATTATGCGAGAGTAACATTCTCCCTGTAGATTGGTCGCTCACAATATTATATTTAAATATCTCTAAATCAAAGGCTATCTTCCAACATAACAGAGACACGATCGCATTTTCTATCTAACCAAAGTTAGGTCTTGCTCAAGTTTGAGGTTTTTAATCAATTTAACTCTTAACTTTTGACTTTTATCGTTGTGTTAATCATACTCAGGTATATTTGAGTATTTATTTGCCATTACTGATCAAGTTTATGTTTAAGTCTATTACTCACGTGATCTATGACATGGATGGATTGCTGTTAGACACAGAATCATTACATGAACAAGTCAATAGCGAAGTGGTTAATCGTTATGGCAAGACTTTTAATACAGCAGCAAAAATGGCGATCGCTGGAAGATCAACTTTAGATTCAGCGAGGATTTTAGTCGATCTACTTCAGCTTCCCCTGACTGCAACGGAGTATTTAGTAGAGCGTAACAAGCTGCTTTATCCCTTATATAGCAGTGCCAAAGTTTTACCAGGAACAGTTGAACTAATCCAGCATCTAGCTAATCATCATATTCCCCAGGCGATCGCGTCTAGTTCTTCTCGCCATCATTTTGAGATGAAAACTATCAATCATCAGCAATGGTTGAAGTTATTTAAAATTACTACTTTAGGAGATGATCCAGAGATTGAGTTGGGAAAACCAGCACCAGATATATTTTTACTGGCAGCCAAAAGATTAAAAGCTAATCCAGAACAGTGTTTAGTGTTTGAAGACTCGGTGGCGGGAATGCAGGCAGCGATCGCCGCAGGAATGTCTGTAGTGGTAATTCCCGATGCTGTCTTTGATTTTCGGTTGTTTGAAGCAGCAGATCAGATACTTGGATCGATGACTGAGTTTGACCCGCAAGACTGGGGTTTACCAGGGTATTGAAGCAGTTACTGATTACTGATTACTAATTACTGATTATCTCGATGCAGTTAATCCGTGCTGATTTGTAATTACTGAATTAAAACATTGTACGCTTTTGAGCTTAAAAAAAAGTTTTAAAAAAGATCGGCATAATATTTGTTTACAATTAGTAAAGTTTGTTACTTCTATAAGAAATATTTTATTGATCTCTAATGACTTTAATTCGTATCCCTCAATCGTGGTCAATATCAGAAAATCAAATTACTCCCCCAAGACTTTACTACAATCGCCGTAACTTTATTAAAACTCTGATTGGTGCTGGTATCGGTGCTAGCCTGTTACCTCTGACTGGATGTCAAGGTAGCACATCAGGAATTGGCAAATCTGCCTCTGCGGTAGAGTTAGAAAAAAGTATTAACTTGCCAAAAATCGACTCACTTACTAAAAATCCTAATTTTCAGCAGGTAGATAGACCAATTGTTGCAGAAAAGGTCGCTGCACAATACAACAATTTCTATGAATTTGGTGGAACCAAGAAAATTTGGCTAGATGCCCAAAAGCTACCCATAGAAAATTGGAAAGTAGAGGTGGCGGGGTTAGTTAAGAATCCTCGAACTTATGATCTGGATGATTTAAAACGAAAATTTCCCCCAGAAGAAAGAGTTTACCGTTTCCGCTGTGTGGAAGCTTGGTCAATGGTATTACCTTGGATTGGATTCCCGATGAAGGCTTTATTAGCAGACGTTGAACCCACTGCTAAGGCGAAGTTTGTTAGTTTCACCTCATTCTACGATCCTGAGATTACTAAAGGCCCTGGTTTCCATCTTGGCTCATTACCTTGGCCCTATACTGAGGGATTACGCATTGAAGAAATGGCTAACGATTTAGCTTTCTTTGCCACGGGTATTTTTGGTCACGATTTACCCAAACAACACGGTGCGCCGTTACGCATGGTAACACCCTGGAAATATGGTTTTAAGGGAGCAAAATCGATTGTTAAGATTGAATTTTTAGCAGAACAACCTGCAACCTACTGGAATACCCTAGACCCTAACGAATATAAGTTTGAGGCTAACGTTAACCCTGATGTACCCCATCCTCGGTGGTCACAGGCAACAGAGAAGTTTATTAGCACAGGGCCTGGATTGTCTTGGGAAATTAAGGAAACATTGCCCTACAACGGTTATGGAGAATATGTCGCTAATTTATACTGACATGAGTTCGATGAGTCGCTTTCATCAAATGGTTTAGGTGCGGACACTATCAGCTTAAAACTCTCGCTTTCAATATAAATGCGGTTTAATTTGTCTTTTACAGTTTACTTGCCATCCGAAAAAACATAGCAAATCCGCCTAATACAACTACAACTAGTCCAACTAAAATACCGCGATTGGCAAATTCGATATTACCAATTCGTTTATCTAATTGCTCTGTCTTAGTTTCTAGTGATTTTATATCGCCTTTTAGATCGGCTTGACTTATTTCTAATTTGTTAAGGCGCTCGTCTACCTTATCAAATCTTTGCTCAATTTTGTTTTCAAACCTGTCTAGCTTTTCCTCAATTTTGTTTTCTAGCCTGTCAATTTTGCTATCAAGCTTGTCTAACTTTTGGTCAATTTTGCTATCAAGCTTGTCTAACTTTTGATCGAGCTTACTTAGTATGCTGGCTACATCTTGCTCAATATTGATAGTCATTTTCTTGTTTGTGGTGAATTAAGGCTATGTAAATTATTGAATATATTTTTAAGATAATTTTTGATTGCTATTAAATGTAAAAACATTGTATAAATATCATGATAATCATTTAGTTTTAAAAAAATGAGTGGCTATAATTAACCACTCATCCAAAGATCGAATTCAGTTAAATTTATCTGCTATTAAAAGCTTATACAGAAACAGCTTTTTTGTTGCTAGTAGACAATTCGCCTTTAGCATATTTAGCAGCATAGTCATCCAAGGAAACTTGCTTGATTTTGCCAGCATTTCCAGCAGTACCAAACGCTTCATAACGTCTGAGACAGACAGTTTTCATGTATGCAATGGAAGGCTTGAGGAAGTGGCGGGGGTCAAAATTGGAAGGATCTTTGAAAGCTGCTTCACGAATAGCAGCAGTGATAGCCAAACGGTTATCCGTATCGATGTTAACTTTACGTACTCCGCTCTTAATCCCTTTTTGAATTTCTTCTACAGGTACACCATAAGTTTCAGGAATTTTACCACCATTAGCATTAATAATATCGATCCACTCTTGGGGTACGGAAGATGAACCGTGCATTACCAAGTGAACGTTAGGTAAACGACGGTGAATTTCTTCAATTCTGCTGATCGCGAGAATTTCGCCAGTAGGTTTGCGAGTAAATTTGTAAGCACCGTGACTAGTACCGATCGCCACTGCTAAAGCGTCTACCTGAGTGCGTTCTACGAATTCTACTGCTTCATCAGGATCGGTTAATAGTTGCTCTTTACTTAATGCACCTTCAAAACCGTGTCCATCTTCCGCTTCACCTTTACCAGTTTCTAATGAACCTAAACAACCTAGTTCACCTTCAACAGAAGCACCAACAGAGTGAGCTACTTTAACGACTTCTGCGGTAACATTAACGTTGTATTCAAAGCTGGCAGGAGTTTTGGCATCTGCTTCTAGAGAACCATCCATCATCACGCTAGTAAAGCCGTTGCGAATTGCTGAGTAGCAGGTTGCGGGGCTATTACCGTGATCCTGGTGCATAGCGATGGGAAGATGGGGATAGCTTTCTGCTGCTGCCATAACTAAGTGACGCAGGAAATTTTCGCCAGCATACTGACGCGCACCACGAGAAGCCTGCAAAATGACAGGACTGTCAGCTTCATTTGCAGCTTCCATAATGGAGATAATTTGCTCCATGTTGTTGACGTTGTAAGCAGGAATACCGTAGTTATTTTCAGCAGCGTGTTCTAAAAGCAAACGCATTGGGACGAGCGCCATATATATTCTCCCTAATTTATATTTTTGTCAAATAGATAAGTTTTTAAGAAATTTTAACTTCTTACTTGTCAATCTTAAGATATTTTTACATCTAGACTAATATAATTTGCTAGCAACTTTAAAATAACTTTTGGTTATAGCTAGTTTTGACCTAAATCTGGGAGTAAAATCGGTTAAATAATTGATTATTTTGGTTTGCTCTAAAAGCTTGAGACTATTGATGCAAATAGAATTATCGCGTTCGAACTTTA
>JAAUOU010000121.1 GCA_012034765.1 Pleurocapsaceae cyanobacterium CSU_1_1
TTCTTCCTTGTCCTCTGCGAACATCTGGCAAGTCACTGAAGGCCTCTAGTATTGCTATTTCTGACATTTTTATCTTCTGCTTTCAACGTTAGCAGATTATCTTACCATCTAGAATGAAATAGCCCTGCCTAGTTATTTTGATGAAAGAATAACTAATGGTGTAGTAGAAGGAATTAATAATAAATTAAAATTACTCAAACGTTCTGCTTATGGGTTTAGAAATTTTGATAACTTTCGTACTAGAGTTCTACTATCTTAGTAGTTTAACTATTGTTTAAGCATAACAAGTACTGAAGAACCGATTATTATTGGGAAATCGATCTACTTACACTATAACTCCCTCTAATTCATCCTCAGTAGATTGATACAACTCCCTTAACTTCTCCAACTTCTCCTCATCTGCATTCCACAAACCCCGTCCTTGAGCCTCGATCGCTCGTGCGACAATATTACGAAAGGCTTCAGGATTGGCATCTCGTAACTTTTTAGCCATTTCTGCATCTAAGGCATAGGTATCAACTGCTTGGTCATATACCCAGTCGTCTTTAAAATTAGCTGTGCCACCCCAGCCGATTAGCGCTGTCATCCGTTGGGAGATTTCATACGCGCCACCAGAACCTTGTTCTGCCATTGCTTCTGCCCATTTCGGGTTGAGTAACTTGGTACGGTATTCCATGCGGAGTAGATCTTTTAACTTGCGGGGATTAGTATCTTTAGAAAAACTCTCCACAAAGGAGGCTTCTACTTCTTTTCCGCTTTGTTTCTCCGCTGCTAGTTTTAATCCGCCAGTGTTGCCATAGTATTCTTGGATGTCGGTTAAGCCATATTCCACGGAATCTATTTCCTGAATAATTTGACTGCTTGTCTCTAATAACTGAGTCAACACTTCAGGTCTAGCTTGTCCTTTATCTTTGCGTCCATAACTAAAGACGTTGCGGTTTTTCCAAGTATCGGCAAGTTCATTGCTAGATTCCCAGTTACTATCTACTACTTGGTCGTTAACTAAAGATCCAAAATCCCCCGCAGGGTTAGAAAACATTCTGGCACTAGCATTTTCCACTCCTTGAGCTTGTAGTGCTAAACAATGCTTACGGATATAGTTATTTTCTTCTGTTTCCTCGGCTTCTGCTGCCCTTCTAAATAAATCGTCTAGTAATTCAATGATGTTGACAAAGGTATCGCGGAAGATACCCGATAGGTTAGCTAATACATCAATGCGAGGATGTCCCACTTCTGCAACAGGCTTTAATTCGTAGCGGACAATTCTTCCTGTACCTTCTTTGACGGGTTCAGCACCAACTAACTCTAGTAAAATACCCAAAGATTCTCCTTTGGTTTTAATTGCATCTAATCCCCACAGCATCACCGCTACAGTTTCGGGATAAGCGCCTTTGTCCTCTAAATTCTGTTGAATAATCTTTTTAGCAATTTCTTTGCCTCGTTCAAAGGCAGCAGGAGAAGGCATTCGATAGGGATCTAAAGCATGAATATTACGACCTGTTGGTAACACTCCACTACCATCACGCAACAAATCTCCACCAGGGGCAGGGGGTATATATTCACCATTCAAACCCCGTAACAGATTAGTCATCTCATCGGTGTTCTGGATTAATAAATCCCTGATTTTCCCTGCTTCTTCCAAATTGGGCGAAAGCCTTTCGCCCCTACTTTGCGTCCCTGCCCTAAAGGATACCGCTTCGCATACGTCTTGGCGCGAAATAATCCCATCAATCTCACTTTCGGACAACCCATCATCAAAATAAGCCTCCAGATAGGACTTTAAACCTTCCTCACTCGGCTTTTGCCCCAAAACATGCAACCCAGAAGAAAACAACCGTTGTTCCAATACTTGCAAGTATTCATATACCTGAACAAAATATTGGTTCATCACATTCTTACTAAATAGCTTGGCATTCTCCAGCGTAAAATCAATACCCTGTTTCAATCCCTCTGCAAACTTACAGTCTTTTTCTAGTCCCGCATCAACAATTTTCTGACAGATAATATCTCTCAGGGCAGTATTCTTTTCTGGATCTTCGCGGTATTCCCCAATCAATTCTCGCAGCGCAATTAATTCTTTGTATAAACCAGCACGACCATAGGGGGGAACATTATGAGAAATTAACACCCCATAACCCCTACGTTTTGCCAAGATGGATTCTGAGGGATTATTGGCAGCATAGATATACAGGTTGGGAATATCTGCTAATAAAATATCCGACCAAGAATAGCCTGTATTACCCAAAGGTGAACCAGGAAGCCATTCTACAGTGCCGTGCATTCCGAAGTGAACTATTGCATCCGCCTGATATTCGTTTTGCAACCATTTATAAAAAGCAGTGTACTGAGGATGAGGAGTTAAATCTTTTTCAAACATTAACCGCATGGGATCTCCAGCAATACCTAGAGGTGGCTGTACTCCTATCCAGACATTACCTAATTGAATTCCACCAATTTGAAATTCATCGCCAGAGGTTTTCAGTCCTGTGCCTGTAAGTGATTTCCATTGTTTTTCGACTCGATGGGTTTGTAGATACCCCAACCATTTTTCTAGAGTACGAACATTTACAGATCTCCCTTTGTCCCCTTTAGTAAGGCTGGGAGTTTCATCGGCTTCTTTTACCCACTTGATAATTTCTTCGCCGTCTTCTGGTAATTCCCCTAGATCATAACCTTGTGCTTTTAAGGCTTGAAGGAAGTTGAGTAAACTCTTGGGGACATTTAACAATGCTGCTGTTCCTGTTGCACCATAACCAGGAGGAAAATTGTAGAGAATGATCGCCAGCTTTCTAGCTGGGGTGGGGGTGTGTCTTAAACTAATCCAGTTTTTGATTCTACCAGTCAGACGATGCAGCCTTTCGGGTACAAGATAAATATTTTCTCCTACTAAACCACCTAACGGCACAGTATCGATCGCCCCATCTAATTCTGGCAGGGAATATAGCACCACACTTTGTAAACCACCAATACCTTGACGAGTCCAAGAATGAATATCTTGAATTAGCAGTGGTGCAGCGACGATATAAGGTATGTTTTTAGCAGTTAGTATTCTTTTGGCTACTTCTACCTGTCTGCCTGCTTCCATTGAACCTGCGGGTCCGCCAACCAGGGGAAAGCCAATGGTAGATACAATCGCGTCCACCTTGACTGCATCGTCTTTTAAAGAGAGTATTTCTTTATTACCCTGCTGTCTTTGTTCTTGTTCGTAGGTGGTGGTCATCCAATCTCTAACCGCCACATGACCTTCTACGCCATTGATAAATATCGGTAAGGGAATTAATCCCTGAGATTCAAAATGTTTAATTAACTGAGGAATATAGGATTGTTTGGTAATGACGTGTTTACGATATAACAAGATCCCGATGACTGGTAGGGGCGAACGGCCGTTCGCCCCTACGAGAAATGCCTCTACCACGTGGTTTTGATACCAATTTAAATAATCTTTTGGGGAGGTGAAATAACCCTGATATTCGGGATGTAACAAACCCATGTTGGGGGTTTCAATTGGTTGAGGAATTTCGCCAAAGGTTAAACCGAGATATTTCTCTGCTAGAGTCCAACACATAAAAGCGACGTTTTCTGTCCCCCCTGCATTCCAGTAACCATAAATAATTAGCCAGTTACGTAGATCCTGGACTTTCTTGCCTGGAATATATTTAAGTAATTTTGGGCCTGTTTTTAAAAAGCTAATATAGCCAGCCAGCTTATCTTCTTCCTTGTCGTTACCAAACTTACTGAGGATAAACTTAACAGGTTTGGGCATTCCTTTGGGTTGATCCCCAATGGCAAATTTACCCAACTGCGTCAAACTCATTAATTCTAAAGCTGACTCAAATACCAGCCTAATGGGAATGTCTTTAACTCTTTCCCGCAACCAAATAACTTGATCGTAATCGAAGATTAAACTACCAAAGAAAACATCTGCCGACTGTAGCGCAGTTTCTACCTTAACAGGATCTGCCGTGATGTCGCGATCGCTAAAACCATGATTTCTAATTTCTCACAACGCCCCATCGCCATCGATGCAGCCTGACGATATAGGTTGGCGTTAAAAGATTCAAATCCCGCAATCAAGACAATCCGTTTCATACACCAAGGTTCTTAAAGTTTCTTTATATATGCTTACTTAAGATTGTAAAGAAATTTCCGAATAAATGTCGCTCAGTGCAAAAAGGTAAGATTACGCAGATTAATTAAATAACTCAAATACTTGCCGACAAAATAATTTAAGCTGTTTTTCTGCATCCTGGGCTGGCTGATATTGACCAACAAATTGCCAACTGTCTATAGTTGAAAATTTCCAAGCTTGACCTACATGACTAAAGCCACAGGTTTCCACGCCAATAAATTTCTCTGCTTTTTCGCTGGGATCTTGGTAGAAACGGATCTGCACTAAAATACTATTGCTTTGATAACGTCTACTCCAGCCAGGAAAATGGAAGCCAATATCAATCGAGTCAGGATCGACCAATTCGCGAGTATCTGGATCGTTTTTCCAGGGCTTGAGATCTGCTTTAGCATCAGGAAATTGTGCTTTGAACAAGGTCACAACAGAGGCAATTTTAGTAGCAGTGTCTAAACTTTTAGCCCTCTCTGATGCGTTCATGTTCAATCTCCTTGCGTAAATCTTTATTTAAACACCTGTTCAAACATTTAGAACAAGAATCTATGGAACTCAAAATTCAGCAACTTCATCCATCAGCAATTATTCCTCATTATGCCCACCCAGGGGATGCTGGGCTAGATTTATTTGCGATTGAACAGATAGAGATCTTACCTGGTGAAGCTCAGTTAATTAAAACTGGTATTGCGATCGCTCTTCCCTCTGGCTATGAAGCACAGATCCGTCCTCGTAGCGGACTAGCTTTGAAACATGCAATTACTGTTTTAAATTCCCCAGGCACAATTGATGCTGGGTATCGAGGTGAAATCGGTATTATTCTTATTAATCATGGTAAAAAATCATTCCCAATTATTCCAGGGATGAAGGTAGCACAGATGGTTATTACGTCATTTATTCAAACCAAGATAATAGTTACTGAAGACTTAGATAGTACTTCCAGAGCAAATCAAGGTTTTGGTAGCACTGGCAACATATAAGCTATTGCTATGACATCTATTAGCTTTATAACTTTATTAAGCAGCATGAAGAGATTCACTTTGGACATAAAATGCTTTGCTTGTGACCTTAAAAGTATTCAAACGTATAATGACAAAATATTTTTGATTATTTAAATTTTTTCTTGGTGCTGAGAAATTAATGAATATTTGAAATATTTAGTCTGTTTAGGCATTTGTTAAAAAAGTATTAAGTTATACAACTCATTTCTAACTAAAGAGCTATAACTGGGGAAAGATACGGAATAAAACGTATCTCAGACGAAGGAAAGATGCGCTATGATATAATGTTAATGTACATTAAGCTAAAGCCTTTGATAAATAAAAAAATTCCCAAAATCATGTTACCTAAAAGTCGAGGAAAAATTGCTTTAATCTCTGTTCATGGAGATCCTGCTGTAGATATTGGAAAAGAAGAAGCAGGTGGACAGAATGTTTACGTAAGACAAGTTGGAGAAGCGTTATCTCGCCAAGGTTGGCAAGTAGATATGTTCACTCGCTGTAGTGATGCCAACCAAGAGAAAATTGTCGAACATAATTCAAACTGTCGGACGATTCGCTTAACAGCAGGGCCAGAAAAGTTTATTGCCCGACAAAAAATATTTAATTATTTACCAGAATTTGTTGAAGAGTTTTTCAACTACCAACATCAACAAAGAACTATTTATCCTATTGTCCATACTAATTACTGGCTCTCTGCATGGGTGGGGATGGCAATCAAAAAACGCCAATCCATACAGCATCTACACACATATCACTCTTTGGGAGCAGTCAAATATCGTTCCATTAATACTATTCCTTTAATTGCTAAAACGCGTCTGCGGGTAGAAAAAGAATGTCTGGAAAACGCAGACATGATTATCGCCACTTCACCCCAAGAACAAGAACACATGCGATCACTCGTATCAAAAAAGGGTAACATTATGGTTATTCCTTGCGGTACTAATATCGACTGTTTTGGTAGCGTGGATCAAGCAGCGGGTCGAGCTAAGGTTGGTGTAGATGCGGACGCAAAAGTAGTCATGTACGCAGGGCGTTTTGACGAGCGCAAAGGTATTGAAACTCTAGTAAGAGCGATCGCCAGAGACGAAGTGAAACGTCACGAAAATCTCAAGCTAATGATTGTCGGCGGTAGTACCCCAGGCGAAAAAGACGGTATTGAAAGGGAGCGCATCGGTGAACTTGTCGAAGAATTAGGTATTCAAGACATTACCGAATTTGTGGGTCGAGTTAAGCATGAAGACCTAGCCAGCTATTATGCTGCTGCGGACATTTGCGTTGTTCCTAGTCATTATGAACCCTTTGGTTTAGTGGCGATCGAGGCAATGGCTTCCCGCACTCCTGTAATAGCGTCTAACGTGGGCGGTTTAAAATTCTCCGTAGATGATTACAAGACAGGGTTGCTAGTTCCACCTCAAGACGAGGTAGCTTTTGCCAAAGGTATTGATTCAATTTTGGCTGATGACCAGTGGCGTCAGGAGCTAAGTAAAAATGCTCGAAGAAGAGTTGAAGATAAGTTTAGCTGGAAAGGTGTAGCCACCCAGTTAGACAACCAGTACATGATTGAATTAAACAAGCTTTGGGTAGAAGTAGGATTAGTAGCTTCGGCTGTTTAAGCATCGACTCAGAACATATTTTAAAAACTTTTAAAGCCGTGTTCTGCAAAACATTTTAACTATCAGGGAGATATATTTATCTCTCTATTTTTATGCCTCGATCTTCCAGCAAAGTATAAAGTACGGGGACAACGATTAAACTCAGTAGAGATGAGGTAATTAACCCGCCAATAATTCCAACCGCCATTGGTTGACGTAACTCTGCCCCTGCACCCCAGCCTAAAGCAATCGGCAGCATCCCTAAAATGGTTGAGGAGGTAGTCATGATAATTGGGCGTAGACGTAAGACTCCAGTTTGCAGAATAGCTTCAGTGCGTTCTACTCCAGCGATACGTAATTGATTAATATAATCGAGTAACAAGATCGCGTTTTTATCCAATAAGCCCAAGAGAAAAATTAAGCCAATCAAAGAGATCATCCCAAAATCACTTTGAGTCACCAGTAAAGCTAGCATTGCCCCGACGATTGATAAGGGCAAAGATAAACCAATTACCATCGGCTCTAACCAGCGGCGGAAGGGAAAATAAAGCACTGTCAGCATACAAATTAAAGCCAGAGTAAGTGTAAGAGCAAATTCTCTTAAAATTTTCTTAGAGCGAGCGGAATCTCCCTCTAAATCAAAAGTAATTCCAGGAGGTAAAATCTGGCTAGCGATCGCCTGAGCTTTAGCTGTAGCATCACCAATGCCTTGCTCCGCGCTTAAATTAGCATTAATATAGGCTACTCGTTTTTGGTCTAAATGAATCACCTTATCTAAAGGTTCGTTAACTCCATCAATCCGTACATCTTCAAACCCTGGTAACTGTTGGATTTTTGCTTGAAAAGCGATCGCGCTTTGGCGTAACTGCTGAATATTTTCGCCCTCTAAAGCCACCTTAAAAGAAGGATCTTCGCCAGTTTCCACGAAGGGAATATCCTCGACGCTGACGACTCCCTGGGGAATTTGGGGTAATTGCTGCCGAATTTCTGCCTGTACTTGACTGGTGCTTAAGTTGCGCCCATTTTTTAGCTTGATATATATTTTGCCTTTATTTGGCTCACCCCTTAACCCAGCAATTGTATATACAGATTCCACATCAGGATGATTTAACACTACCTGTTCCAATTTCTGCCCGACTTTAATCGTTTTGCGTAATAAAATTCGTTCAGGCGATCGCGCAAGACTAGTTAACCAGCTAAAATTGCTTTTGGAGGGCGTTTGCGAAGCTGCCGAAGGCATACTGCCGTTCTCCCCTACGGGTTTTTTCTGACTCGTAACATCTTGAGAAGGTGAATTAACCTTTGTCCCTGCGATTTTCGGCAACGGCGTAGTATAGACAATCTTGAATTCTCCTCGATCTAGTTGCGGAATAAAACCCTGGGGAATGAGAGGAATTAAAGCAATTCCCGCAACAAAACTACCTATAGCAATACCAATCACTGCCCGACGATGATTTAATGCCCACTGCAACAAGTTACGATAACTATTTGTAATAACTCCTCTGTGATCGCTGTTACGACTTCTAATTCCCCTAGAATTAAGCCAATATACTGCCAAAACAGGGGATAGAGTACGAGCTGCTAATAAAGAAGTTAACACCGCAGCCGAAATGGTAATGCCAAAAGGGCGGAAAAATTGTCCTAAAGTTCCACCCATAAAACCGATGGGAAGAAATACCGCCACAATAGTTAAAGTCGCTACCGAAGCAGTAAAACCAATTTCTGTCGTCGCAGCAAAAGCAGCTTCACGAATACTTTTACCCTCTTCCAAATGACGCATAATATTTTCGATCTCGACGATCGCATCATCGACAATAATACCAATTACTAAGGCTAAAGCTAGCAGGGTTAGAGTTTCTAGGTTATAGCCCGCAACAGCCATGACGATAAATGTTCCTAATAGTGAAATAGGAATTGCGATCGCAGTAATTAAAGTTGCCTTGAGGTTATGTAGGAAGGGGAAAATAATCAAAATTGCCAATACTACCGCCCCCAGTAAAGCATCAATCGTCGCTTGGGTGCTATCACGGATATAGCCTGCGGAGGTTTCGGCTAAAAATAACTGAAAATTGGGTGAACTCTCTTGGAGTTGAGCTATCTGTTGTTCTACCTGTTTAACAACTTCTAGAGTATTAGCATCTCCCTGTTTAATTACCTGAAAAGCGATCGCTTCTTGCCCATTAAAATGAATTAATGTGTTGTTAGCAGTGGGAAGATCTGGATTAACTTCACCATAATCGGCATTACCCAAAACATCTACTCGTGCTACTCCTGATAATTTTTCAATTACAGGCACAATTGCCGTATTGGCTATCTGGTTTAATTTGCCTAAATCGCCCTCTCGATCGGTAACTATATAGCTAATCGCGCTAGTTTCATTAAGATTAAAAGGAATGATATCTAAATCAGTTGTAGGGGGTAAAGATAATTGCTTGAGTTTGCTATCCACCGTGGCAGTAGCCACTTGAATATCTATATTGGTATCTAGCAGAAGATTAACTACTGTCTGTCCTAAATAAGTCGAAGAATAAAGCTGTGCCAATCCTGGAGTGTCGGCTAAAGCTGTCTCGATCGGTTTAGTTAATTGCGCTTCCGTCGCTAAAACTGTGCTTGTCTCAGCCTGGGCGCGAATTACCACCACAGGAAAATTCACCGTTGGAAACAAAGAATATTTGAGAGAACTAAAGGCAAATAAACCCGCAACAGCGATCGCAATCCAAAAGGCGATCGTTAAACGAGAATGTTCGATTGCTAAACGAGAAAGGTTGAACTGCGGTTTTTTAGACATTAGAGATTAAACAGGTAGTCTAACCGCTATTTTCGCAGAAATAGTTTATCTCCTACGATCAAAAAAATATGATGAAGTTTACAGTATCCAAAGATCGCCGCCAGGTAAGATCTAACTTCACCCCCTAACGGTAAAACAGTATTTAGAAACCGCCAATCTTTAAAAAATTAATCAAAGAGCGTTATGGTTTTGTCAGTATTGTAGTCATTGCTTTTGGTGTGGCAGCAGTGGGGTATTTAATTATTGGTATAGCTGATAGTTACAACATGGTTTTAATCGGTTTGGCTAGAACCTACAGTTTTACAGGAGTTTGTTTGCTGGTAGTGGCGATCGCTTTTTTAACCCTCAGAAAACAAATTCAGTCTTTCTGCCAAAACTGTTATTAGATTGAAACAAGGTAGTATTAAAGCGTAATTGAACATTATTGCTTAGAATATATAGGGAATAACCCTGTTAATTGCAAACCCAATGGCTACTGCTCAAGATACTTTGTGGTCAAAATTCATACAGCCCATATTTGGTTTTTTAATCGATCGTGAGGCACTTAAAGAACTCTCTGATAGTATTGATTGGTCGGAAGCTGGCGATCGCCTCAAAGATCCAGGGTTGGTATATCCTGAGTATTGCTGCATGAGACTCCCCCTGCTATTTCCCAGCAGGTACTGCAAGAAGCTTACCGTTTGCTCAAGTCAGGAGGACAGATGATTATTTTGGATGGTCATCAGAAAATTTTGCGTAACACTACTTGGCTGTCTGACATATTTGAAGAGCCTTATATTCAAGAATATGCAGCAAATAGCACTGATGCTTGGATGGGTAAGGCTGGTTTTAATCAGGTACTAACCGAAGATGTTTGGTGGACAAATCAGCTAACTACAGGAGTAAAATCGAGCAGTAAGTAGTAATTATACCCAATGTTTAATTTATGAATCTTAAAGCAGTTTTTCTCGATTTTAGCGGCGTAATTATTAATGATGAAGCGATCAATCAAGAATTAATTGCAGAACTTCTTCTCAGTGAAAACTTGCGGGCTGATGATGATGAATATACTGAATATTGTCGGGGAAAAAGCGATCGCGCCTGCTTAAAAGATATTTTAGCTAATCGGGGTCGTATTCTAGCCGCTGAATATCTTGACAAGCTACTCAAAATTAAAGCCCAAGGTTATCGTCAGAAGATCGATCAATTGCCAGAAATAATTTTACCGACAAACTTAACCCCGTTTCTCACTCAGTTAAAAGAGCAAAATATAGCTGTTGGTTTAGTTACTGGTGCAACTCGCTCAGAAGTAGAATATGTTTTAGCAAAAGTAGAACTTGCCCAGTACTTTGATTTAATTGTGGCTGGTGATGATTTAGAAGCAAGTAAACCAGAACCAGAACCTTATCTGTTTGCAGCCTCCAAGCTTAATTTAAATCCGCAAGAATGTTTGGCAATTGAAAACAATCCGATTGGAATCACTTCAGCCAAGCGAGCAAAGATCCAGGTAGTGGGCATCTCCAATCTTTATCCTCTCCATATGTTACAGCGTCAAGCAAACTGGACTGTTGATGATTTTCTAGAAATTGAACTCGATCGCGTAGATTGTGTATTATCTCGCATTAATTAACCAGAGTTCGGGTTAAAAACATTAGGGTGAAACGTTCACAGGGCGGTACTTATGAAGAAATTAATTAGTACCCACAATTACCTGTGCCAACTCCTGACGAGTCGCCCCACTAGTCAGCAACGCCCGAACAATCAAATCTAGTGATACAGAAGGATCTCCAGATTCAATCTTGGCTATGCGGGATTGCGAAGACCCCATTTTCTTAGCTAAAGCATTTTGGGAAAGATTACTCACTCTTCTTTGTTCTTTGGCAAATAAAGCAAGTCTTGTTTTAAGTTCCACTAATTCAGCTTCAACAGGAGTTAGACCCAAAAAATCACTGGCATTGCCTAGCGTCCAACCAGCAGCTTCTAATCGTTTACGTTTTTCAGCGTCCATACCATCCATCCTCTAATTTTACTAAATGGCGTCATACTGCTTCAGTCTTTTTTGACATCGCTCGATCACTGCCTTTGGGGTTTTGTTCGTCTTCTTGGCAAATACATCCACAATAACTATGGCATCCTCATCAATACGATAGACAATCCGCCAAATCTTACTCTCATCATTGATTCTTAGCTCATGACATCTTTTACCAATGCTAGGCATCGGACGAGATTGGGGCAGAGATAACGATTCCCCTTTTTGGAGCAATCGAAGTAGATAACCCGCTTCGATACGAGCCTCACTGGAGAAAGGAGGGGTTTTGACCTCACCCGCAAACCAGACCAGCTCTTTATCTTTGGGACTCATTACTTTGTGGATTTTGTTTATCTTCCTCATTTTATGTCATATATGACATATTAGCAATTAGACAAACTTTCCACCGTTACGGGAGTTCCCGCAACGGCGATCGTCTTATCGAACCGCAATAAATTATGCTTCGTCTCTGGTAGTGACTTTCAGAACCTTTTTGAACAAGCTTTCTATGGATATGGGAATTCCCATATCCAATCTCAACCAGCGTCTAGTAAAGTTTCCAGGGAATCCTTTAGGGCTAAGGCATAACGTTACGCATATCCTTTAGGGCGCGAGTTTTAATTCCAACTATTCAAACGAACTTTATATTACTGATTACTGCTCCAGTTAATCGGCAGGGAGAGAGGATTTTCTTGAATATTATCAGCATCAAGATCTGCTGTAGCTTGATCTAATACTGCCTCAACGTGATCGTAAATCTCTTGAGCCTCTTTTAGAGAATTACCAATACTAGTTAAACCCAGCTTGCCAAATTCTGATAATGCACCCATCAGATGAAACACTGTTCCTGTTTGACTGCTGCTATCAAAATGCAGTCTTTCTTGCGCAATAATATCCATGAGATCGTTTGGTAATAAACCTTGATACTGTGGTTTGTGCAGATTATCGGTGGCAATATAATGTTTTTCCTGATTTTGTTGACTGAAGAAGTTGCCTGTGTCGTAATCAAACCTGCCGTTAGTCAATAATCTTAAGGTCATAAAGGGATGGGTTGTGCCACCCTTGCGGAGATTAATTTCGATCGCCTGAAGATCCCATTGTTTGGTATTGGTATCCTGCACGGCAATAAAATCTACTCCGTAACGTTCGATCGTTCCTTTGGCAGCTAAAACCTCACCAACTTTTAAACCCAACTCTTGTAATTCATGGCGATAGTCAGCATCCGCAGGAAAATAACAGCCTTCATATACCTGTCCATCTACACCACCCAGGATCTGATCGTGAGTCGAGATAATTTCCACTTCCCCCGATGGTCGAATGTAACCCTGTACGCTAGGCGATCGCTTAACTTCCCCTTCAACAAAAGCCTCGACAATTGCTCCTAATTTAGGAATACGCGCTGAAAAAGTCGACCAGGTTTCCTCTCCCGCTTGAAAGCTCATGTTTTCTAGCTGTTTACTTAGAGCTATTTTAGTTTGAGCTTCATCTTTTTGACCAGGAGCATATGCTTGAATTGGTCTTAAATCTAGTAAAGCATTTCCTTCTCCCGAAAAGCCTTCGTTGAGCTTAACTACCACTCGTTGTAAGTTCGGCTGTCTTTGCCAGAGTTGCCATAAATCTTGAATTAAATCTGGGACGTTTTTCACAGTGTAGCTCCCGTCAGGATGAGCAATTCCCGCCTCGGCAAAAATACGACGGCTACCGCTTTTAGAACCCCACTTGAGTACTTCAGGAGATGCTGCCAAGAGGGGAATACCTAACTTTAAAGATAGCTGCTGCTCAAGCTCGGTAGAGTTGTAACAGACCATATAAGACTTATTAGGACGCAGCGCACGACGAATCTTTGCCACCAATCGGGGGCGGTCTAAAATCTTTTGGCTTAAGGGTTTAAGAGAGCCATCATAGGTGCTAATTAATAATAGGCGATCGCGCGCATGGGAAAAAGGAATTCCTGGGAGGAGTTGCAGATAGTAATCAATGACAATGGGACACAGAGGTAACGCGGTCAGATAAATTACCCTAGTTAAAGGATTACGCAGACGAATCAAAGAAAATAATAGTCTTTCTTCATAATGTAAAAACCCTGGGACTTTATTTCCCACCTGCTGATCGACGCTAAAGGAAGGAATTACTAAAATATCATAGTCATCCTGATCGAAGATATCGACACTCTGCCACAGTTGACCTTCTTCAAGAGATCTCGTCCAGTCTCGTAGCTGATTTTGTAGTTGTCGGAAACGCTTTGCTGCTGCTAAAAGACTCTCTACCATGACTTTAAAATGACTACTATGTTTGTCGGCAAAACCCCAAGAGTTATAGTATACTTTCTCCGAATATCAATGTTTCATCTGTTTTAAGTATGAATTTAAGTAGCTAAACAAAAATAAAATTACTTATAGCCATACGTAAAAACGTTAGAACATTTTTGCAATACTACTTGCTACTTGCTACTTGCTACTTGCTACTTCGCTACTTGCTACTTCGTCTACTTGCTACTTCGCTACTTGCTACTTGCTACTTGCTGA
>JAAUOU010000122.1 GCA_012034765.1 Pleurocapsaceae cyanobacterium CSU_1_1
CGATCAAATCGAACAGAAATTAAAGGATTATTTCTTATCTCATCAACTTCAGACACCGCAACAGATTAAGAATACTATTCGTCATATCTGTGATTTAGTTCGGTAATCTTTGGGCGGGATGGGAGTAGCTAAAGTATGACCTAAATTTTTAGCAATAATACTAGCGGGGATACCTGCATGATGACTCTTGACATTGTAATGATGACGCAAATTGTAAGCGGTAAAAGTGAATTCATGTTCACGCAAAAAGTTCCCATAAGAATGCAACTTCATTACTTTTGCTTTTGCTTTATCAAAATCAGACATGCTAGATATGTCTGATTGAAATAAAAAATACTCACTAGGTACGTTTCTTAAATTGAAATCGTTTAGCCAGCGCAAAGGATGAGGTAAAAAAGCCGCTCTCTTGACTCCTTTACCTTCTGTATAGATAATCCCTCTAGGATTATTGACACTATCCGTAAAAGCTGGATACAGCCTGCCGTCTTCTCCTCTATACTCTTGGTCTAAGTTGTAAATGTTTAGCGTTTCGTGATTCCTGAAGCCATAAGCTGCTTGCATCCCATACATCCATTGCCATAACTGCCATTGACTGGGCTTCCCATTGTTATTGGTCATCATAGGGAACTTATTGAACCAGGCTTCTACCTCTGTGTCAGTTAACTCTCTTTTTGCCTTAGCTTTGACTTTAATTTGACTTTTGGTAAGCCTAAAATCTTTGGGGTCATAATCAGTTAGCCCGCAAAATTGAGCTAAATACTTAATCCTAGTACAGCATTCATTTCTTTTAACAGACTTGGGATGATTCATACAAACATCATCAAATATTTCTTTGCTAGGGAATTTAGACCAGTCTTTTATTCTATTGAAATATCGCAAGTATCCTTTTTTCCAGTTTGCGTCGTCTCTATAATCCTTTTTGTCTCTAGATAGCCAGTAATAGGCTTCATATTCTTCTATCCACTGAGTAATAGTTTTGTCTTCTGGTTTGACTTCATCCACTGGACGAACAGTCTTAGGCATCCACTGAGGATAATCCAGCCAGCTAAATGATTCAGCTACTATTTTTTTCTCTATTTCTTGGGCGATCGCAACGGCATTATTGACAGCATTTGCTGTATGTGGGAATCTGCCTCTTCCTAGAGCGTTTAGCGTCCTTTTAACTCTCTTGGGTTCGATTAACTTAGTATTATCCCAATCGATGTAGGATTGCCATTGAATACCAATAGCTGATTTATCTTTGTATAGTTTTACGGTATTCTTTTTTAGTAACCCTCTTTGATTTTCCCACGCTATCTCGAAATCTTGCTGAATCTTTTTAGCTTTTATAGCTTGAGACTTTTTAGCTCCTAGATAGCTTCCGTCATTCGGTGTAATTTTTTCGCTCATTTCTCGCTCATTATTTTTTAGTTAGTGAGCGAATATTGTTAAAATATACGAGTTATCAAAGGGTTCAGTTCATTGTCAGGGGTTCAAATCCCTTCTCGCTCATTTCTCTTGATAGCCTGCAAATATGGCAGGCTAGTATTCAACGGTAAAATTCAGAAAATCCGCAAAATCCTTAAGTTGTTATGGTGATCTCAACTATAGGAGTGTGAATAATAGCGATCGCACAATCTCAAAAGTTATCTAGCTCCAATTGCCTATCTACTTGCTATTTACTGGAGCTTTCGGTGTTGCAGTTAGTTTAGCTTCCTGTTGTTTAATTAGCTTTAAGATCCCCGCATACTGTTTCTGTTCGGGATAATATTGTGCCAGTTTTTCTAGGGTAGGAATAGCTTTTTGGGGATCTGTTTGGATATAAATCTGAGCTAATCCTTCTAAAGCCGTCACATTTTTTGGTTCTCGCTCTAGTACTTTTTCGTACCCAGTTACTTGTAGCTTAATTTGCTCTTCCATCGAGGGTGTATCAGGGTTGGTAGCTGCGACATTATTATCATTAGGTTGACTAAAAACACTGCCGAGAGCGAGTACTAACGTTGAACCAGCAAATCCTAAGCCTAAAACCAGGGTGACAACACGGGATAGTTTTCTGCTGGTTGTTTCTTGTTTCTTTTTGCTCTTAGCCATCAAAACTAGCTCCTAATTTCTATGTTTTTATCCGCTTAAAATTTCCATTCATAAAAGGCTAGTATACCCCCTGTAAATCCGAAGCAACAGAGTACCACTAAAATTACCGAAGATAGCCAACGACTAAAGCCTACCAACTGCAAATCTAGTTTACCTAAGAAAACCGCCGCAATTAAGACCAGAAAACGGGCAAATAAATCTATTCGCTGGACAATTATGGCAAAAGCGAAAGCAGCCAAAAAAATTGATAAGAATGATCTGGTATCTGACTTTAACCAATTATTTAAACCGATGGTTATGAGCAACACAGGAGAGGTCAACAGGATCACCACCAAGCTAATTCCTAGTACAGCACCACCATAGAGAATCATGATTCTCACGGAATCTTCAACAATGTAGGTTAAAAAGCTTTTCTTCTCGATCAGTTTATAAATCCAAGGTCCATACAAAAAACCTTCTACAGCATAGGTTAAAACTAACAGCAGCAGGGAAAAAACGAGAGAAAACCGTGGGTTATTTTTAAGCCGAGTCATATGTAAAACAATAGGTAACTGAAAATAGATTTAGAGCGAAACAGTCTTTTGGCAGACGTAAAGGTCGCATTGTACTGCGATCGCGTCTTAATCACTCACCTTCACCAGGGAATTTTTTAGACTACACAGCATCCCCCTAAACCTATAATCAATTACCTAATTAAATCAGCGTTGAATTTGATTAGCTGAATCTAAATTTATGCCATGCTTTGAATGATGTAGTCAAAATAAGGCGCAGCCTCTTGAGCATCTTCTTTGCTGAGTAGATCTACTGACGCATTTTTGAGACAGCGAATCGCATCAACCATCCCAGGTACAGGCACTTGCAGAGAATTGTACATCTCTCTTACACCAATTAGACCAGATTTTTCGATTGGGTCTTTATCTCCCGCCATAACGCCATAGGTAACTAGACGAAGATACCAACCAAAATCTCGCAAACACTGGTTATATTGCTTTTGACCAGAAGCATTTCCCCCCGCAGAACGATACTCAGGGTGCATCCTAAACAAAGCTTTTCCTGCTTGATCGACGATTTTCTTTTCGTTATCGGCTAGAGTTTGGGCAATCCGCACGCGCTGTTCGCCAGTAGTTAAAAAGTTTTTAATGCCTTCTAGTTCACCGCTACTAGGGTAGCGCAGTTCGTCATCTGCTTTGAGAATGACTTGACTAACTATGCTCATAATATCTGAATCGGTTTAATTAACTTTAATAATCTTAGTATCTCAACAAAGAGAAATCATTGAGAGAAAATGCTGGGGTTTCCCCAACTTTCTACAACAGCCCCCTGGATCGGGCAACCCTTGGCAGCTTTTTTTGGCATGAATCTTCACCCAAAAAAAAGCGCCGATGTCCATAGGGCTGTTGCGCTCATTCTACTCTCGTGTTGGCAATATCTTGCCATTCCTTGGTAGACAAAGGTTGCTTTACTAAATCAATCTTAAAAATTGCGCTCGCAGCTTGAACCAATCTTTCAACTATTTTAGCAGTCAGTTCGCTCTGAGGATCTGTGGTTAAGGGATTGCTTGACTGGGGGATAACCTCACATAAATTTTGCGCTAGATCTGTCTTAAACACCTGCCGATATAGTTGCTTGTCTGTATTGAGGATCATTGACCCATGCTGCAATAACGCTTTTCCGCGACGAAGTTGAGCGCTACCAATTACTTTATTACCAGCGGTGGTGACCAAATCTGCACCTGTGGCCGTGGCAAAACAATTTTGCTGCTGAATATATTCTTTGGTGGCAGTACCATAGTTTAAGTCCACACCCAGCGATCGCCAGCCAGTAATTAAGAACTGACATATGTATTGATACACTTCCAACCTCTTTCCTGGTGCAATTGAAGTTACGATAGCATAGGTTAAATCTCCTTGATGCAGAACTGCTCTACCGCCTGTGGGACGACGGATGATGTCCAGCGGTTGACCTTGCCAAGTTAAGTCGTGCCAAAAGTCGGGATATTCTGGCTGATGATATCCTAAAGAAATTGCCGCTGGTTGCCAAGTATATAGCCTCAAGGTTGGAGGGTGTTTTCCCTGACGATGCTGCTCAAGCAAATAACGATCAATTGCCATCTGCATCACCCCTGATGCTGCCATCGGCGGTATGTAACGCCATTTAGAATTCATTAAATTTAGTGGGTAGTGGGTAGTGGGTAGTGGGTAGTGGGTAGTCCTCGAAGGAGGATAAGCTTCGCAAATAGGTAGTAGTAAAAAAACGTCCTAATATTGTCTAGATCTGTGGATAACTTGTGGATAAACTGGGATATTGATTACTTTTCTGTGGAAAAACTCTTTTACTGTGAGTTTGAATTAAGTTTGAAACTTTTGTCGGCTGACAAAATTAATGCGATCGCTTAATAAAGAAATTGTTTGATTTAAAGCGCGATCTTTTCTTAGCTGTTTGGCAATTTTATCGCAGCTATACATCACAGAAGTATGATCTTTGCCCCCAAATTTTTCGCCAATACGGGGTAAGCTTAGGTCAGTATGTTGTCGCATTAAATACATGGCGATATGTCGAGCATTACTAATTTCTCTTCGTCGGGAGCTACTTTTTAAATCTTCAATCGAAACATTTAAGATCTCGACCGCCACCTCTAAAATTGTATCGGGGGAAGCTGTAATTTGTTCTACTTTCGGATTTAGAGCAGAGGCAATATTTTCCACTGTCATTGAGAGGTTAGAAAGAGAAATATAGGCGATCGCTCTAATTAATGCTCCCTCCAATTCTCGAATGTTGGAAGTATACTGACTGGCAATATATTCGACCGCCTCTCGTGGTAAACGAATATTTTCTGATTCGGCTTTCTTTTGTAAAATTGCCATGCGGGTTTCTAAGTCTGGCACTTGCACATCGGCAATCAAACCCATGGAAAATCTAGAACTCAAACGCTCCTGTAGTTTGGGAATTTGCTGAGGCGGGCGATCGCTGGCTAAGACTACTTGTTTTCCTGCTTCGTGCAGAGTATTAAAAGTGTGGAAAAATTCTTCTTGGGTATATTCTTTTCCCTCAATAAACTGAATATCATCTATCAGTAAAATATCAGCGGTGCGATAATGCTCACGGAAAGCTTGAATGCTATCGTTACGAATCGCCACAATCAGATCGTTGGTAAATTGTTCGGTTGAAACATAAAAAACTTTAGCTTCAGGGTTAATCTCCAGATGATAATGCCCAATTGCCTGCATCAAATGAGTCTTGCCTAATCCCACTCCTCCACAGAGAAATAGCGGATTAAAATCTCGTCCAGGAGACTCTGCCACCGCTAAAGAGGCAGCGTGTACCATCCGATTTGTCGGCCCTACCACAAAACTATAAAAAGTATATTTGGGATTTAACTTGTTCGGCTTGAGGGAATTTCTGTCCCCAGCAGATGTTTGCTGCTCCTGAGCCAAATCAGTTGATTTGCTCGACAATGATAGATCTTGCCCTTGCTGAGACTTGAGACAAATTTCCCAAGATTTTCCTGTAACTTCGGTAACGGCATCACTAATAATACCCAGATAATGCTTTTGCAAATGGCTCATCACAAAAGCATTAGGGGTCACAATAGTTATTTTCTGAACATCAAAGCTTTCAATTATGGCATTCTGAATCCAAGTTTCAAAGGTAGGGCGACTTAACCTTTGTTTAAGAAGTTCTAGAACGTTTTCCCATAATTGCTCTGAAGAAATTGCCACTCTATTATCTGACCAGCGAAGATGATATGAAGTCAAGCTCGGCTACTTCTCCAGCAGCTTGCAAAATTAACTTGTAAGATTTTACCAGTAGAGTTGAATTAGGATCGGTAATATTTACTATCAAAATTCTAATCGTTAAAACTTCCTTGAGAGACAATATATTTCATGAACAACTTTTGTGAAATCTAGTAATCAACGTAAATTAATCCATGAACAGTCCCTCTCTCGCCCTAATAGGCTCACCTATACTTAGAAGCCGAGCGCAACTGGTTGGGCAAATCCCAGACCATAATATCATAGAGCTTATTGACCGCTTAATTGACACTCTAATTGCCAATCAAGGAGTAGGCATCGCTGCACCACAGATTTCTCAACCTTACCGCATTTTGATCATTGCTTCTCATCCTAGCGATCGCTATCCTCATGCCCCAACTATGCCACCAACAGCCATGATTAATCCTCGTCTGCTGTCTCATGGTCAAAAAATCGTCAAAGACTGGGAAGGATGTTTAAGCGTACCTAATACTAGAGGTTTAGTCCCGAGATATCAGCAAATTAAGGTCGAATATACTACCAGATCTGGCGAATTGAAACAGGAAATTCTCACAGACTTTATTGCTCGTATTTTTCAGCATGAATTAGACCATCTGGAGGGCATTATCTTTACAGATCGGATTAGCGATCCGCAAGACCTATATACAGAAGCTGAATATCGTCAGTTAATTAAAAAATCAACACAAAAAATAACAAGTTGATTTTCTGCTCAAATTCAAACTAAGACAAGCATTAAAATACATCAGTAAAATGCAAGCAAACCAAATAATGTAAGTAACTTGAGCGATCATTACTAAAGGCGATCGCCAACAGATTAAGACTAATGTTGTTGACCCGAAGCCCAAAAAAATCAGGGGAACGAATATCTGGATGGCAAAATTTGCTTCCATTTTCGATAAAAGTGTTATTGTTAGGGATGAGAATGAACAGATTAAAGATTAAGTTTGTATCCAGTATCTAAGGGTTTCTTCCATAAAGTATTGAGCTATTTCTTTACCAATAATTCTGTCTCTCTAAACACAACACTCATTGAGAAGACGAACAAAACATGTCAATTTACGTAGGCAATCTATCTTACGAAGTCAACCAAGAAGACTTGAATGAAGTTTTTACCGAGTATGGAACCGTTAAACGAGTTCATATTCCTAGCGATCGCGAAACAGGTCGTCCTAGAGGATTCGCTTTTGTCGAAATGGAATCAGAGGCCAACGAAGATAAAGCAATTGAAGCTTTGGATGGTGCAGAATGGATGAACCGTCAGCTTAAAGTCAACAAAGCTAGACCTCGTGAAGATAGAGGTGGCGGTGGTAGAAACAACCGTTTTTAACAGTGAGCAATGATCATTGATCATTGACCAATCACTAATAGCTAGATTTGAAAACAAATGCTTCTGGGAATTATAGGTAGATTAACTCTACGTTTTTTCTGGGGGCTTTTTGTTGCATGGAGGTTTTTAATTTCTGACCTCTGTACGGGCAAGGCATTGCCTTGCTCCCTACTACTAAATATCAATCAATTACCGCAATGCATTCAATTTCAACTAAAACGTCTTTGGGTAAACGAGAAACCTCCACACAAGCACGAGCGGGAGCAGTATCTTCCAGAAAATACTCGGCGTAAACTTGATTCATCGCCGTAAAGTTAGCTAAATCTGTCAGAAAAACGCTAGTTTTGACCACATCTTCCCAATTCGCTCCTGCTTCTTTCAGAATTGCCTCAAGATTCGCCATTACCTGCTGAGTTTGCGCCGTAATGTCTCCCTCGCCGACAATTTTACCCGATTGAGGGTCTAGGGGTATTTGCCCTGCTACAAACAGCATTTGACCAGAAGCAGCGATCGCTTGATTATAAGGGCCTAAAGGTGCAGGCGCTTTGACGGTACGAATGACTTGTTTAGACATAAGAACTAAAGATTAATCCAAGGATAAGTAGTAGTGAACTGGAGAGATAAAGATTAACAGCAATGAATTTGCTGTTGCTTACTTTTGAAGGAAAAGCATGATTTTGATTTACGTGATTAGCTAACTGGTAGGCAAAGGGTAAACTGCCAAAAATGATTAAACAGAGCAGGGGTAAAATACTCGTAAGCACCAAAATTACTGTTAGCACATAAATACTGGCGATCGCTACTGTTAAAACTTTTGCCCCCTTAGCTGTTCCTAAACGTACGATTGGCGATCGCTTGCCAGCAATTAAATCGTCTTTAATCTGATGAAAATGAGAGCAAAAGAGAATAATTGAAGTACTGATGCCAACAATCGTCGAAATAGCCCAAGCATTGCCCGAAAAAGCTTGCGTTTGCGCATAGTAAGCAGCCGATACCGCCCCAGGACCAAAAGTGAAGAAACAAATTATTTCTCCCCAACCCAAATAGCCAAAACGAAATGGGGGACCTTGATAGGTATAGCCCAAAAAGCAGCATAGTAAGACCAAAATCACTACCGTTGGGTCTTGTTGCCACCAAGATAAAGCGAAAATGCCACTCAAACCTACACTCAGACAAAAATTAGCAACCCAGAACACTAGAGTTTTGTTGCCTGTTAAATTAACTACTGAATGAGCTTTATTTACATCAATACCTGTTTCCGAATCAAAGACATCATTACTCAAATTCAGCCAGGCAATAATGAGAATTGCCGAACCAAGAAAGGTAAAGAAATATTGAGTATTAAATAGACTTGTTGCGGCAAAAGCCACTGCTGTTCCTACTGCAATAGGAGCGATCGCTACACTGTAGATTGGAGGCTTAATTGCAGCTAGCCACAGTTGATTTTTCTGGGGTATTTGCTTGGTAGTCATAAAAACAGGTTGTGGAACAGCAAAACTCGTTGATCTTCCACGATTAAAGACAATATTTAGTACAGTATCAGCTATGACTGCTAGTATTGAGCAAGTTTCACGAAAGTTAAAGTTTAAGAGTTACGCAACTTAGGCTCAAGCCTAATTAATCGACCGAATCAGCCATTTACTTTTGTTTACTAGTTAAAAAGAATGTATATGCTAATTTTTAAAGAGGGCTTAAGCTAGAACTATTGCAGACAGTATCTTATAATGAAAATCATAAAATTATCTTTTTAGTAGTTATTTACTAATAAGCAATTAACTTAACACTTAACTTTTATTTCCTACCTAAACTTTGGGGAAATGACACCAACTACAAGCTCTATGTCTTTTGCAACTCAGCCTAATAATTTAATTTTAGATAATTTAGATAATCATATTAATACAGAAATAAATAATTTTTGGCACGGTAAAAAACTGAGTTTTGCTGTCAATCAAGACACAGAAATTATTAGTTTGGCTATTGGGATTACAACTGTCGATCCCCTTGCCTGTCTACAAAAACTTGGTCATAGCAATACATTAAACTTCTATTGGGAAAACTGTAGTAAGCAAGAAGCCGTGGCTGCCTGGGGAGTAACCATCAAGGGCAACACTGAGCCTAATTCTAGGTTTGCTTCGGCTCAAAACTTAATTCAAAATTGGTTTAAACAAATTACTAGAGAGGGGGCAAATGCCTTGATTCTAGGCAAGCCCAGCGTTTTTGTGGATTCACTTTTTTGCGGATGTCAAAGAATCTGAACCTTTTAAGTCAGGAACTTTATTTTTGCCTCGGTTTCAAATAGTCAAAAAGAATAAAAATTGCTGTTTAATTGTTAATTATCCTCTTGATCAAGGACAAGATAAAAGTTATGTTTTAGAGCAAATTAAGCAAAAGGTAAATAATATTGATTGGTCTAGTTTAAAGCGATTAGATGAGGATGATCATAGTTTCCTTTCTGTTAATCGCCAGCAGTCTCAAGATCCTAACTACTTTAAAACAGTAGTTAAGTCTGTCTTAAGCTCAATTGCTGCGGGAGAATTAAGTAAAATTGTATTGGCTTACACTACAGAAATTAAATCTCCAATTCCGTTTGATGTAATTAAGTCTCTAAGCAATTTAAGAAAGCTTCATCCTGACTGCTATATTTTTTCCACTAGTAATGGTCAGGGGCAAAACTTTGTTGGTGCAAGTCCCGAACGTTTACTGAGCGTACAAAATCAACAGCTTGTAACTGATGCTTTAGCAGGTTCTGCTGCTAGAGGAAACAATAGTACGGAAGATCTTCATCTGGCAAATCTACTCTTGAAAAATCGCAAAGAAAAGCGCGAACATCATGCGGTGCGTGATTTTGTAATTGAGCGTCTTAAAGGGATTGGTTTAAAACCTCAGCAGTTACCGCTGCAAATCCTGAAACTGTCGAATATTCAACATTTATGGACACCAATTTATGGACACCTACCCGCAGATATTGAGCCATTAGAAATTATCGCCTTACTTCATCCCACTCCTGCTGTAGCGGGAGTATCGACTAAATCTGCCTGTGAAAAAATTCGCTATTACGAAAAGTGCGATCGCTCTCTCTATGCAGCGCCTCTTGGTTGGTTAGATTATGAAGGCAACTGTGAATTTATTGTTGGGATCCGTTCTGCCTTAATCGATGGCAACCTGGCTCGGCTATATGCTGGTGCTGGAATTGTTTCTGGCTCTAATCCTGATAAAGAATTTGACGAAGTACAGTTAAAGCTACAGTCTTTACTAAAAGCATTAGTTTGATTACTAATTGATAATTTGAGATCTTAATTACTGATTGCTAACAATTATTTGTTTAGTAATCTCCTGCTGGTTGAATGATTGATTTTCGTAATGTTAATACTTTATGGGCATCGGTACTGGTAGAAACATTACATTGTTGTGGTGTAAATACAGCAGTAGTTTGTCCTGGTTCTCGTTCCACGCCTTTGGCGATCGCATTTGCCAATCATCCCCAGATGATTGCTATTCCCATTTTAGATGAACGTTCTGCTTCCTTCTTTGCCCTTGGTAGAGCTAAAAAAACGGGTGTACCCACAGTCTTAGTCTGTACTTCGGGGACAGCAGGAGCAAACTTTTATCCTGCCGTAATTGAAGCTCAACAAAGCGGTGTTTCCTTAATTATCTTGACAGCAGATCGTCCCCCAGAATTACGTAATTGCCATGCGGGACAAACCATCGATCAGATCAAGCTCTATGGTAATTTTACTAACTGGCAATGTGAACTTGCCATTCCTGAAGCTAGTTTGAGTATGGTATGTTATCTGCGACAAACTATAGTTCAAGCCTGGCAAAAGTCTTTGCTACCTATCCCAGGAGTTGTACATCTTAATCTTCCTCTACGTGAACCCCTAGCACCGATTAAACAGTCATTATCGTCGATTGAAACTGAATTTCCTCAAGATTTTTTCAACACGATAACTAGGAATCCAGCAGCTAGCAAGGCGATCGCTCTACCCTGGAATAGTTGGGTCGCAAAGTCAGGCATAATTGTGGCAGGATTAGCTCAACCTCAAGATCCTGAAGTTTATTGTCAGGCGATCGCCACCTTAGCTCAACAGCTATCTTTTCCTGTCTTGGCTGAGGCTCTATCACCTCTGAGAAACTATGCTCAACTGAATCCTTATTTGATTTCTACTTATGATTCAATTCTGCGTCAGCCAGCAGCACAATTAATGCCTGAAGTAGTGATTCAAGTTGGAGAATTACCCACTAGCAAGCAGTTGAGAAACTGGTTACAAGATCTTGACGTAACTCGTTGGGTGATTGATGCTAGGATTGATAACTTCGATCCGCTACATGGCAAGACGATTCATTTACATACTTCTGTTGAACAACTGAAAGGGAACAGAGAGATTAACAATAACTTGCCATCGTTCTACTGTAAACAATGGCTGGAATTGGAAGCAGCAACCAGAGCAAGCATAGACCATAGCTTGAAATCTCTTACGCAAATGTATGAAGGCAAAGCAGCTTGGTTGATTTCTCAAACTTTGCCATCAGGCACACCAATTTTTTTGGCAAATAGTATGTCGGTGCGTAATGCTGAATATTTTTGGCAGCCTAACCAAAAAAAGATAGTTCCCTATTTTAGCCGTGGTGCTAATGGTATTGATGGGACTCTTTCTACCGCTTTAGGGATTGCTTACCAAGACACAGGAGTTTTGTTGACAGGGGACTTAGCATTATTACACGACACTAATGGCTTTTTGATTAAGCAAAAGTTTCAAGGTCATTTAACAATTATCCTCATTAACAATAATGGCGGGGGGATCTTTGAAATTTTACCTATTGCTGACTTTTCTTCTTTTGAAGAATATTTTGCCACGCCTCAAGCAGTCAATATAGCTAAACTTTGTGCTGCCTATGGTCTTGAACATATCAAAATTGATAACTGGCAGCAGTTCACAAATTTAATCTCCGACTTACCTAAGACAGGTATTCGAGTCTTGGAATTAATTTGCGATCGCCATGCTGATGCTGCTTGGTTAAAACGCAATCTGCATTTATTTGGCAACCATACCATTGAGTAAAAACTGGCAAAAGGGAAAAAGAGAACAAATGTAACTTTAATGTAACTTTGAAAAACTATCAAAACACTTTGAAATTTTGCTGCTGTTTAATTGCCAGATTCAATGATTTAATCTTAATGATGAGATTACTTGGCAAAATGTAGCAACGTCTTATGCAAGTTAAATGGCAAGTGGGTAAAAATTACGAAGATATTATTTATCAAAAATGGCAGGGCATTGCCAAAATCACCATTAATCGTCCCCATAAACGCAATGCTTTTCGTCCCAAAACTGTATTTGAAATGTATGATGCTTTTGTGGATGCTCGCGAAGATTCTACTATTGGGGTCATTTTTTTAACTGGTGCAGGTCCTCATACAGATGGTAAATATGCTTTTTGTGCAGGGGGAGATCAGAGCATTAGGGGTAAGGCGGGATATATCGATGACCAGGGTATACCTCGGCTCAACGTTTTAGATCTACAGCGTTTGATTCGCTCTATTCCCAAAGTGACGATCGCTTTAGTAGCTGGTTATGCGATCGGTGGAGGTCATGTATTACATGTATTGTGTGACCTAACTATCGCAGCCGAAAATGCTGTTTTTGGGCAAACTGGACCAAAAGTAGGTAGTTTTGATGGTGGATTTGGCTCTGGTTATTTGGCTCGCATTGTAGGACAGAAAAAAGCCCGAGAAATTTGGTTTTTATGTCGTCAATATGATGCAGCCGAAGCCGAAAAAATGGGTCTAGTTAATTGCGTCGTGCCTGTTGAGCAACTGGAAGCTGAAGGAATTAAATGGGCGCAAGAAATATTAACCAAAAGCCCGATGGCAATTAGATGTCTTAAGGCTGCATTTAATGCTGACTGTGATGGGCAAGCAGGTATTCAAGAGTTGGCAGGTAATGCGACCATGCTCTATTACATGACAGAAGAAGGAGCCGAAGGCAAACAGGCTTTTTTGGAAAAACGCGATCCTGACTTTCAGCAATATCCTTGGTTACCCTAAAAAATAAATTAGGCGATCGCCATATTTGGCGATCGCCTTAAATTAAAAAATTGTTAACTTTTAGGTAAATCGGTTTAATTTATTAACCCATCGAATGTGTAGATTGAAGTCAAACTAACAGATTCTCTTTGATAGCAAATTATTCTATTTTAGGAGCCGCCATAGGAGAGCGATCTTCTTTTGTACTATTGTCAGCTAGCTTAGAAACGATTCTCTCAGGACAATCTAGAGCGATCAAATCTAACTGAAAAATGTCTTCCAGCTTTTTCAAGGTGGTTTCAAAGGGAGGAGAGGCAAAATCGCAAGCTTTCCAACTACTTTGGACTGGTACGCCTAATATTTGGCACGAACCGCCCCTGCGTCCTTCTGACTCATAAAAGCGACAGTAGCGACAGGCAGAAGTTGAAAAATTTCTTTCTTTCATTCTTTCATTTGGGTTGTTTCACTTAGGTTTTATTCAATTCCGCTATTTACATTCTGCTTTATCTTCATAATCTAACTAATTCAATTCAAATGAATATCTAGCCTAGGTTTTACTGATCCCCAGACAGGAGCAAGATTTTATATTGTCTTTATAATTGATTAACGAACAGAAACGAACAAATATTAAAAAAACAAAAAAAGTAGCAAGAAATACTTTTTTTGCGTATCTTCTCGGAAATATAATTGAAAAACTC
>JAAUOU010000017.1 GCA_012034765.1 Pleurocapsaceae cyanobacterium CSU_1_1
TTTCCCATTGCGACGCGAAGCTAGTCCTTTAGGGCTCATCTGTCAAATTGGTGCGATATGATGTTTTCACTACTCTCTCTACCTGTCTTTTTTACGATTGACAGAACTAAATGTAGCGGGAGTTTTTTCTTATTTCTCTTCGCGATCGCATTTATTTTGACTTTTCAGACATCCTCTAAAGCAGTAACAAAGTCGATCGCTTGACTATTTGAGTTAAGCAGTAGGTCTATTGTTGTTAGAGTTCCCATTCGTTTTTTGTAGTTAGAATCATTCATAGCGGGAGTGTGTCCCATTGATTTAGCTCTAATTTCTAAAGGTATACCTGCTTGCATACCGTTAATATTACCCAGGTTTCTATCGGCGTGAGTCTGAGTGATTGGAGCATTCCAATTAACTAGTTTTACCCGAGCTGCTTTAGAATAAAAATCCGCAAGAGATCTAGGTTTATTGCTTCTAGGTTTATTGTTGGGCAACAAAGGATTTTTAATATCCAACTGTTCCATCAAGTCAGGATACTTAGGCGGTATCTGAGGACGAGCTATTCTACCCCCAGTCTTGACAGTAGTACCTATAACCGTTTTATCTCCTATGTAAATTAGATTGGTTGTGTTGTCAGGGTCATTCAAAGCAGGTATTGATACACCATCATTAGTTATACATGACTCAATAAGGTTTTTGATTGCGAATACTTCGCTAATTCTTAGAGCGTAAACAATTTGAATGGAAAATACCCACAACCAAGCTTTTCGGGTATCTAAATTGACTCTTGAATTTAAAGGTTGTGTTACTCCTAGCGTTTTGTCTCTCCAGGTAAAGAATTCATTTAGATCAATACTCTGAAGTGTCGCAAATTCAGTTTGAATAACATTAAGATCACCTAGAGAGTCTAATATATCTTGTCTTTTAATAGTTCTCGCTAGCTTCTTCATAGCAGACGCGACATATTTGTAATTCCGTGTACCTTTCTTTTGTTTGTCGATAACCTTCTGAATATCAGCTAGGTTTACAGTCTTGTATTCTGGTAGATGCTGATAAAAACAGCCATAGGTTCTTTGCCAACTTGATTGGTCACTAGGACTACTCTTATCTCTTTTCCGTTTGCTTCTGGTATCTACCGAAGTCAGATAGTAAACTTTCGTAACCAATTTCATTTGTGTAATCCTTACTCACTTTTTACTCACTTTAGTTCTAAACGTTAGTGAGTAAGTGTTTGAGATGACGCTATAGCGTGAAAAAGAGGCAAATCTTGGGTTCGAATCCCTTCACCCGCTTAAGTCTTATGCTTTAGTAATGGCTCTAGTAATAGGCTACATCCGAGGCAGCAGTTTTGAGTTTTATTGATCCCTGATTTGTCCCCAATTATTTGCGTTAGAGTTAAAGCACAATTTAATGCTCAACAGCTAATAGTTCGATAAAATTGGATAGAGGAGTAGAGCGACCGTCAAAGTAGATAAGATAATTATTTCAGATTAACAAAAAACCAAGTTTATTTATCCTCTAACGTTATCAATCCCAGTCGATTAGAGTGCGTCCATATAAAATACACACAATAGATTTAACTTGCGAATATCCCTGTCCTTGTCGAAGAAACGGAAAGTTACAACCGATTATTTTGACTGAAGCTTTGGGTTGCGATCGCTGTCAACAGTTGTTTGTCGTCAAAAAAGACGGTCAGACAATAGAGCAATTATCTTTTGTTTACCAAAAAAAATCTTGGAGATGGACTGGTCATGGTTGGCAAAACGCCTACACACGTTGGACGAGCGGGTATTTACTAATCATCTTGGCTATATTGCTGGGTCTGAGTATTCTGGTAGTAGTGATACTATCGTAAATGTTGCGTTGGTTAAATGCTCAGAGTATCATTTCCTGAATGGTGGTGTTTTTTTGTTCATCTCATTAGTTCTATCCCTGTTTGTAATCTATGGGTATTAATAGCAAAGGTATACAAAGTTCATCAGATCGAGTGCTAACCATAGTTCAAAAATCCCATAAAGCTGCTATTAAACTTGCTCAAATATCGGGTTCAAAAAGAAGACTAGGAATATTAGCCATAGCAGAAGCAATAGAAAGCAGTTGCGATGAAATATTAGAGTCGAATACGATTGACCTGGAAATGAGTCGCGAAATGGCGATCTCTGAGCCGATAGCTGACTGGTTAAAACTAACGCCAGAGCGATTGGATATGACAATTGCTATTTTAAAACGACTTTCCCAAGCCGCAGATCCAACAAGACGTTTAATTAACGCTCCCTATCAGTTAGAACCCTCTCAAACCTATTGTCAGTTAGTTCCCTTGGGAACTATCGCCTTGATCTATGAAGCCTTGCCTGAATTAGCAGTGATCGCCGCTGGACTGTGTTTAAAAACAGGAAATAGCCTAATCACAAGAGGTTGCGGTACTGCTAGTAATTCCAACCAGACCATTGCCAGCATCATTCAAAAAGCATTAGCATCGACGGAGTTACCTTCAGGAACAGTTGAAAATATTTCTGCTGAAATGGGTATTTCAGTGCAAGAGTTAGTTACCCAAGATCGTTATATTAATTTAGTGATACCTTATGGTCGACCGAGCCTAGTACAACAGGTGGCAGAAAAAGCAACCGCACCAGTATTAAGAACTGCGATCGGTAACTGTTATTTATACTGGTCACAAAGCGGTAGCCTAGAGCTAACCCGCCAGATGATTGTCGATAGTCATGATGGTGAACCAGATGCAGTCAATGGGATCGAAAAAGTATTGATTAACCAAGAAGTCAAATCTTCGATGTTGCAATCGTTGTTTAATAGTCTGCAACAGTCAGGATTCAAACTGCGGGGAGATGAAGCATTAGTCGAGCAGTTTCCTGATTTTTTATCCCTAATGAAACCTGAAGAATGGCGTAAACCATATTTAACTAAGGCGATCGCATTTCGTCAGGTAGACAGCTTGTCTCAAGCAATAGCTTGGATTAACCGCTACAGTAGTGGTCATGCAGATTCAATTGTCACAAAATCTTATCAAGAAGGACAGCAATTTGTTCAAAGTATTGAGAGCGCTTTAGTGTACATTAATACTTCTCCCAAGTTTTCTCGTATTCCTCAAGAAGGAAGCGATGTATTTTTAGGTATGTCAAACCAAAAAGGTTATCGCCAAGGTTTAATTAGCGTGGAAACTTTTATGACAATCAAGCAAATTGTCCAGGGATGAGCAATGATCCTGTTCGTCTATTATCCTTGACCAAGCGGATTTAGGATGAGCAGTAATCACCAAAAGAGCGACAAAAAAAAGGTGAACTAGTTTTGCTCACCTTAAAGACAAAATTTAATTCGCTCTATTTTTATTAACGAGTTGCTTCGACTAAAACCTGTTCTTGTACAGATGCCACGGTAGTATTACCATCCTCATCAATATCAACTAAAGCATTATCACCATCGTTAACTCGACCAGAAAGAATCGCTTCAGCTAGACTGTCTTCTAGTAAGCGCATGATTGCTCGACGCAGAGGTCTAGCACCATAACTAGGATCGTAGCCTTCTTCAATTACCTTGTCTTCAAAAGCAGTGGTGACTCCTAAAGTAATCTCACGCTGTTCTGCTAATCTGACTGAGATCTCTTTCAGTAAAATACTGGCAATCTGTCTAACTTCAGGCTTAGTCAACTGACGGAAGACAATAATTTCATCCAGACGATTAATAAATTCAGGACGGAAATAGTTTTTTAATTCCTGATTAACTAACTCTTTGATGCGGTTATATTGTGCTTCGTCTTGATCTCCAGAAAAATCAAAGCCTAAACCACTACCGCCTTTTTCAATTACCCTTGATCCAATATTAGAGGTCATGATAATTACAGTGTTTTTAAAACTGACGGTGCGTCCTTGAGCATCGGTCAAACGACCATCATCAAGTAGCTGAAGCATCAAGTTAAAGACATCGGGGTGAGCTTTTTCAATCTCATCAAATAGCACTATGGTGTAGGCTTGCCGACGTACCGCTTCGGTTAACTGTCCGCCTTCATCGTAGCCGACAAAACCTGGAGGAGAGCCAATTAGCTTGGAAACGGTGTGGGATTCCATGTATTCCGACATATCAATCCGTACAATCGCTTCTTCTGAACCAAACATTTGCGTAGCTAAAGCTTTAGCTAATTCAGTTTTACCAACTCCTGTAGGACCAGAAAAGAACAAACTGGCAATAGGACGATCGCGATCGCCTAAACCCGAACGAGAGCGCCGTAAGGCACGGGAAACAGCCTTGACGGCTTCATCTTGACCAATGACTCGTTCATGAAGATCATCTTCCAAATACATCAGCGCTTCTGACTCAGTTTCCGTCATTTTAGTCACGGGTACTCCAGTCCAAGCAGCCACGATTTTAGCGATCGCTTCTTCGTCAACCACGGGAGTTAAGGCTTCTGGATTAATGGTAGCCACATCAGCCTGATTTTCTTCTTTAGCCTGCAAACAGTGGTTAAGATGAGTCCGAGAACCAGCTTCATCAATTAGGTCAATTGCTTTATCGGGTAAAAAGCGATCGGTAATATATCTCTCTGAGGAGATTACCGCAGTTCTAATGGCTTCATCGGTGTATTTAACTTTGTGAAAATCTTCATAGGTTTTGCGTAATCCTTGCAGAATTTCAATCGCATCTTCAACAGAAGGTTCACCTACCATTACTTTTTGGAAACGGCGTTCTAAAGCAGCATCTCGCTCAATATACTGACGGTACTCATCTAGAGTAGTGCTACCAAGACATTGAATTTCGCCTCTAGCTAAAGATGGTTTGAGCATATTAGCAGCATCCATCGCTCCCCCCATTGCCCCTGCACCAACAATAGTATGAATTTCGTCAATTACCAGGATAATATTACCTGCCTGACGCACTTCTTCTACAATCGACTTGAGACGTTCTTCAAACTCCCCTCTAAACTTAGTTCCTGCCAGGAGGGAACCCATGTCTAAGCTAATTACTTCCTTGTCAGCCAACAGGGAAGAAACATCACCCTCAACAATGCGTTGGGCTAATCCTTCAGCGATCGCCGTTTTACCAACTCCAGGCTCACCAACTAGAATGGGGTTGTTTTTAGTACGTCTACCTAAAATTTGTACGGCTCGCTCGATTTCGGGAAATCTACCGACTACAGGGTCGAGTTTACCTTCTCTTGCTAAATCTGTAAGGTTGATACTAAACTCTTTGAGCTTAGTTGGCTGTTCTCTGCCGCCACCGAAACCAAAAGGATTATCTTTACCTGCTGCCACTACCTCTGTTTCCCCCAACTTTTTGATTAAGTCTGTCCGTAGCTGTCTCAAGTTAACATTTTGTTTTGTCAACAGCTTGACTGCCATGTTGTCAGTCTGTTTAATCATCGCCAACAAGATATGTTCGGGACTAATAAAATTACTCTTTAATTGGCGTGCTTCATTAAAAGCCTGTTCTAAAATTCTTTTGGCTTTTGGGGTGAAGGGAATATTAGCGGGAATAAACCCAGAACCCTTACCAACTATCTCAATTGCTAGATTTCTAGTTTGCTCTAGATTAATATCTAGATTTGCTAATAATTTTGCTGCTGTCGATGTTCCCTCCCCAATCACGCCCAACAAAATGTGTTCTGTCCCTACCAGATTATGTCCTGTGTTGCGGGCTTCTTCTTGAGCAAGGACGACATTTTTTATAGCTTTTTCATTGAAGTATTCAAACATGGTTTAAACAACTCCCCTTGTTTATTAAATTAATATTTCTTTATCTTCTTTACCTAATTTATCTTTTTTGACTGTCAAAATGTAGTGGTAAAAGCCGTAATCTATTTTTTTTGAGGATTAAATTGGCAAAATCTATAATCAGGAATAGTTCCTATGATTGACGAGGGCTATATTAAATATCAGTGTCATTGGTCAAAAGTTGAAGCGATCGCCGAAACTGATATTGGGGAACTAAATCGCTGGCGTAAACAGCTTTATCAATTGGGTTTGATCGGTGAATACGACAATGGAATTGGTTTTGGTAACCTGAGTATTCGTTTACCTCATAGCGAACAATTAATCATTTCAGGGACACAAACAGGAGGAATTGCTGAGTTAACACCACAACACTACACCAAAGTAGTCGATTATAATTGGCGACAAAATTATGTTACTTGCCAAGGATTAATCAAAGCTTCCTCCGAAACTTTAACTCATGGGGCAATCTATCATGCGCTACCTAAAACCAATGCAGTAATTCATGTTCATCATCATCAACTTTGGTCACAACTACTAGATAGTATTCCCACAACCAATCCTGATTGTGCTTACGGTACAACAGAAATGGCGGAGGAAATCATCAGATTATGTCAACAACCTTTGACTCAACAGCAAAGAATTATTGCCATGAGCGGTCATGAATCAGGAATCTTGACTTTTGGACATAATTTAAATCAGGCTGGTGAAACTTTATTGAAGTACTTCGCCACCACTTGATTCAAGCAATTTATCTGTCTATTAAATATCCTGAGAAATCTGAGCATTAGTTTACTCATACTGACGTAGGACATCGCAATAACCCAATTCAAATCACGGAATAATATCAATTGCTTAATCAATCTTGGCAGAAAAATCGTTTCAGAATCTTACCGCTAATAGCTGCTATTAGTTGCTTGTTTAGCATTACTTTCAGTCCTATAGCTACAGCTAAATTATTTGATGGACCAATTGATCGGCTTCCCCTCGAACAGAGAGTTGCCTTGAAAAAAGGAGAATTAGTTTTTCTGGGTAAAGACGGCAATTACACTTCCCGTCTACTGATCTCGACTACCGTAGACAATGCTTGGCAAGTTTTAACAGACTATAAAAATTTTGCCAATTTTCTCCCTGGAGTTGTCAGTAGTGAGTTACTCGAAAGTAATGGCGATCGCAAAATTTTTGAACAAATCAATAAAATTAAAACCCTTGTCTTTAGCATCGAATCAAGAGTTAAAGTCGCCACCATTGAATCATATCCCAAGCAAATTGCTTTTGAGGCGGTTGATGGCGATTTAAAAACGATGAATGGGACATGGGTATTAGAACCCGTCTCTCCTTATCCTAGCGCCCCTCCAGACCAGGTTTTAGTCACTCATAAGGTCGTGGTTGAACCAGCTAAAGCACCTAGTGACAGCATTTTTTACAGCATCTACGAAGATCGCCTCCAAGAAACCCTCAAGGCAATCAAAAAAGAAACAGAGCGACGAGCAAAAAATCAATAGATCTCTGCTCATTACTCATTACTGCTCATTGCTCATTGCCAACTGCCTTTGTGCTTCGTACAACAGTAAAGCAGTGGTAATGGCAACGTTCAAAGACTCAACGTGATTTGCCAAAGGAATTTTTATGTGTATATCTGCTAAATCGAGCAACTGTGCTGATAATCCTGCACCCTCATTCCCTAGTAAAATTAGACTGGGGCGAGTAAAATCAACCTCCCAATAAGTTTTAGTAGCTTGAGAGGTAGTGGCAAGAATCTGCACTCCTTGCTGCTGCTGCTGCTTAACTAATTGAGGTAAATCTTGGTTGGTCACGACAGGTAAGCGAAACCATTGCCCCGCACTAGCTCGCAGAACTTTGGGGCTATAAAAATCGACGCTATCAGGACTCAACCAAAGACCATCAACTCCTGCTGCTGCTGCGGTTCGGATGATTGTACCCAAGTTACCAGGATCTTGCAGTCTTTCTAGGGCAATTCCTACATTTTTTAGAGTGGGTACTGTTTCGCTAATTGGTCGAGGAGCGATCGCCACCACTCCATCAGGATTAACCGTAGTTGCGATCGCATTTAATACTTCTGGACTAACTAATTCAACTCTAACCTCTTGCTCGGCAATTATTCGGCATAATGGCTGATGATTTTGCTGCCATCGCTCTGTGTGAAAAATAATATCTAGCTTATAATCGGCATGGCAAGCAGCCTCAACTAAATTAGTTCCTTCAATCAGCAGCAAATTTTGCTTCTGTCGTTCTTGGGAACGATGTAGCTTGCGAGCCTGCTTGACTAAAGGATTTTTAATACTGGTTAAAATGTTATTTTCCTTCCTGCTATTGACGAATAGCAAGGTTCAAAGTAATACTTTGATTGCCTAGCCATGCGGAACTCGGGACTTGAACCCGAATGTTTTAAACAAACACTAGAATCTGAATCTAGCGCGTCTACCAATTCCGCCAGTTCCGCATCAGAATTAGATCTACAAGCTCTTATTATGATTGACTTTTATATTCAATGTCAAACTTAAAACTTGCCTTAAGTTAATTTTTTTAATTCAAAACTGTTCAATTGAATTTTTGAAGTCTATCTTAGTATTGCTCAAAAGCCCAAATAAATATATTTAATATCAAGAGGATAAAGCTATTAACTCTATCTCTAACCCAACCAAAATTACCTTAGAAGACTCTCAAGCTATATTAGAAATCTGGGGACGTTCTTCGCTTTCAGGAAATGTCCAAATTAGTGGGGCAAAGAATTCTGCTCTGGTCTTAATGGCAGGTTCTATACTCTGTCCTGGCAAATGTACTTTACGCAACGTGCCAAACTTAGTTGATATTAAGCGTATGGGCCAGATACTCGAAGCTTTGGGCGTTAAGCTAAAGCGTCAAGACGATGTGATTGAAATTGACGCTACCAAAATTAACCCGACTGAAGCTCCTTATGATGTCGTATCTCAGCTTCGAGCTAGCTTCTTTGTGATCGGGCCTCTATTAACGAGGCTAGGTACGGCTCGCGTTCCTCTACCTGGAGGATGTGCTATTGGCGCTAGACCAGTCGATCTTCATGTACGCGGACTACAGGCGATGGGGGCAAGCGTTTCCATTGAAGATGGTGTGGTTCACGCAAATTTGGTTGGTAATAATCAGCGCTTACGGGGAGGCAAAATTTATTTAGATTATCCTAGCGTTGGAGCGACAGAAACTATTCTCATGGCTGCTACTCTGGCTAAAGGAGAAACTAAGATTGAGAACGCAGCACAAGAACCAGAAATTGTCGATTTGGCTAACTTTTGTAATCAAATGGGAGCAAAAGTTACTGGTGCAGGAACTAATACCATAACTATTCAAGGGGTTAAAGAACTTAGCTCGATTGAATATAACGTAATTCCAGATCGGATTGAAGCAGGAACATTTCTCGTAGCAGGAGCAATCACCAAGTCGGAAATTACCTTGAGTTCAGTCATCCCCGAACATCTTGCCCCTGTAATCGCCAAACTCAATGAGATTGGCTGTCAGATAATGATTGAAGACGAAGCTGGTAAAACTTTTGGTGGGAATATTCAATCTAAACGCCTACGCATCATTCCTGGAGAGCTTCGTGGGACTGATATTGAAACTCTTCCATATCCTGGCTTTCCTACTGATATGCAGGCGCAGTTTACTGCCCTATTAAGCATCAGTAAAGGCAATAGCGTGATCAGCGAAACTGTGTTTGAAAATCGCCTCCGCCATGTAGCTGAATTACAGCGCATGGGAACTAACATTCGAGTTAAGGGTCATCACGCTATTGTTCAGGGTGTGGCGATGATTTCTGGCGCACCAGTCATGGCAACTGATTTAAGAGCTTCTGCTGCTCTAGTTTTAGCTGGCTTGGCTGCGGAAGGTAAAACTACCGTTCATGGATTGCAACACCTCGATCGCGGTTATGAGGATTTAGAGCATAAGCTACGTGGTTTAGGTGCAAGACTAGAACGAATTATTCCTGAAGGCACATAATACAACTATTTAATTATTTAATTATTCAAAAGCGATCGCTGCTTGTTACTGATAGGCGATCGTTTATGCTAAAGCCCTAAAGGATTCACTCTTTGTATATGCGTAGCGGTATCCTTTAGGACTAGCTCCGCCCTAAAGGATTAGCTAGCGCGTCCGCGTCCGTCCTCCTTTAGGGCTTTTAACAGCCAGAAACTGCTGATCATTCAATCTTGTCTCTTCACCCTGTCTTTTTATGCGATAATTCATAAAAGAAAAATATTTTAATATTTGCTTAATATAAAGCAATGAATGAGCCAGCTAAAGAAGAACAATTAGTACCAAAAGAGATTCTCCCCGAGGAAAAGACTCTAGCGAAAGAGAAAACTTTGGCGGAGCAAGCTCCTTCGAGCTATGAATGTCGCTCTTGTGGTTACGTTTACGTACCATCGAAGGGAGACAGCCAGGGGAAAGTTCCTGCGGGAACTCTCTTTGAAGAGCTATCTTCAGACTGGCGTTGTCCTGTCTGTGGTGTGCGTAAAACTCAATTTGTCAATATTGGCGCACAAGGCGCACCATCAGGCTTTGCTGAAAATTTGGATTACGGCTTAGGAATTAATCGTCTAACTCCTTCCCAGAAAAACATTCTGATTTTTGGTGCGCTAGGTTTAGGCTTTCTATTTTTCCTTAGTCTATACGGTTTGCACTAGTAGCGCTCATTTAGCCATGGGTATTTAAATCTAGATCACTAATGACACAGAGAGACATTTAGTCATGTCTTGCTGGTCAAACTAATTGCCAATTTAGAATCAAACATTGCTTTTATCTGCCTCAACCAGTCACAAAAACGTTTATGAGTTCATTGATTAAAAAATTAAAGCAAATAGCTGTTATATTTGCTGTCTGTATATTTTGTATTAGCTGTAGTCGAGTTCCGTCTACCATTACTAATCCCTGGAAGACGCTGACTCTTCCTTCTGAAGCGATTTTTTCGGATATTGCTTTTACCAGCAATTCAGATCGTGGCTGGTTGGTAGGAACACAAGCGACATTGTTTGAAACTACCAATGGTGGAGAAACCTGGACTCAGCAATCTTTAGAGTTAGGTGATGAAAAAGTTACTTTAGAAGCAATTAGTTTTGATGGTGATGAAGGTTGGATTGCAGGTCAACCATCTATTTTGCTGCATACTGAAGATGGCGGAGATAGTTGGGCGCGTATTCCTCTAAGTTCTAAACTTCCTGGTTCACCTTTAGATATTATTGCTCTGGGTAAATCAACCGCAGAAATGGTGACGAATCTTGGTGCAATTTATAAAACTGAAGACGGCGGTAAAAACTGGAAAGCTCTAGTCGAAGGCTCGGTTGGGGTAGCAAGAAGCATCCATCGTTCTGATGATGGTAGATATGTAGCTGTCTCAGCTAAAGGTAATTTCTTTTCTACTTGGGAACCAGGTGCGACGGAATGGACACCTCACCAGCGTACCTCATCTCGCCGTCTACAAAATATGGGTTTTAACCAAGATGGGAGTCTCTGGTTATTAGCTCGTGGTGGACAGGTGCAGTTTAGCGATACGGTCAATTATGATGAATGGGGAGAACCTATTTATCCTGAGTTTTCTTCTAGTTGGGGCTTTTTAGATGTGGCTTATCGCACCCCTGAAGAGATCTGGTTAGCAGGAGGAAGTGCTAACCTATTAGTTAGCCCCGATGGTGGTCAAAGCTGGTCAAAAGACCGTGATGTGGAAGATGCTCCATCGAACTTTTATAAGATAGTATTTCTTTCCCCCGAAAAAGGTTTTGTTTTGGGTGAACGAGGAACACTATTAAAATATGTCCCCGAAGCTGGTGCTGCTGTTTAATTACTAATCTTAGTTGTAGGCAGTTACCCTTGTTTCGTATTATGTAAATAGAGCTTTAGAACATTTAAAAAGGAGAAACAAACATGGCAGGTGATACTGGTGAACGTCCATTTTCTGACATTATTACGAGTGTTCGCTATTGGGTAATCCATAGCGTTACTATTCCTATGCTATTTGTAGCTGGGTGGTTATTTGTCAGTACTGGACTAGCTTACGATGCATTTGGCACTCCTCGTCCTGACGAGTATTTTACTCAAGAACGAATCGAGATTCCTGTAATTAGCGATCGCTATGATGCGAAACAGCAAATTAAAGAATTCAATCAGTAGTACATTAATATTGATAGTCAAATTATAGGTAACAAACATGACAGGTAATAGTCCTAATCAACCCATTTCGTATCCCATCTTCACAGTGAGATGGTTAGCAATTCATACTTTAGCAGTACCCACTGTCTTCTTTTTGGGTGCGATCGCTTCAATGCAATTTATTCAAAGATAGGAGTTAATATTAACCATGGACAGAAATCAAAATAGTAACAGACAGCCAGTAGAGCTAAATCGTACTTCTCTTTATTTAGGATTACTTTTAATTGCTGTTCTCGGCATTTTATTCTCTAGTTACTTCTTTAACTAAAAAACCTGTTTTCGTCGATTTAAACTTTAAATAGCAAGAGGATTAAGAAAAATGTTTGCAGAAGGAAGAATTCCCTTGTGGATCGTTGCTACGGTAGCTGGCATTGGTGTAATTGCTGTTGTTGGTACCTTCTTCTACGGTTCTTATGCTGGCGTTGGCTCAGGGATGTAAGTCTTGTTTTCAACAGTGTAGAATAAGCAAAATAAACCGCCTAGTTGTTAATCTACATGGGCGGTTTTATAGTTCTAAACCGCCTTTTTGGAGTTTTTTGAAAGGATCGAGTACAAAATCAATTAAACGACGTTGACGAATGATCACCTCCGCCGTAGCAGTTTGACCAGGAGTGAGGGTAATTCGCTGATGATTACCTTCGATATAATCTCGCTCTAATTCGATTTTTAGTTCAAAGATTTCCTGTTGACCTTGAGCCGTTTCGATTATCTTTGAGTCTGGAGAAATCCAGCTAACTTTACCTGCCTGTACTCCATAATCTTGAAAAGGATAGGCATCAAACTTAATCTTGACTGGCATTCCAACTCTCAAAAAGCCGCTTTCGGTAGGAGTCATGTTGGCTTTTAACGCCAAAGGAGAATCTTCAGGAGCAATCTCGACTAAATTTTCTCCCGACTGTACGACTGCGCCTGCCCCAGAGATAGGTAAGTGAAATACCGTACCACTAGCGGGTGCTTTTAAAACTCGCTGGGTTAGCTGAAAGTTCAAAGAACCAATTTGGCTTTTGCCTTGAGCAATTTCGGAATTGAGGTCAGAAATTTGAGTCTCTAAATTTTTGAGTTGCTCTTCGGTTTTTAGCAATGCTAGTTTTCCTGAATGGACAACACTTTGATAGCTACGCTCTTGTTCTTGTAGGCGCAAACCTGCCTGTTCGATTTCTGATTCGGTTTGTTGAATTAATTTGTCGTAATTACGTAGTTGTTCCGTAAGGCGATCGCGAGATTGTTCTAGTTCTGAACCTGCTACAGTAAGACGTTCTTGGTTTTCTGCCGCTTGCTGTTGAATATCTTCAAGGCGGTCTGCGGGGATGATGCCATCTTTAAAAGCTTGATCATAGCGAGACGCTTTTTTTTGTGAACCTGCCAGAGCAACTTCGGCTAATCGATGATTAGCACCACTGGCATTAATCGCACCTTTAAATTGTTCAAGTTGGGCTAACTTTTCTTGTTTTTGAGTCAGATAAAGGGTTTGGAGTCCATTGAGATTTTGTCTAGCTTGCTTTACCTGGGCTTGTTTTTCTAATTCTTGAGCTTGGTTTTGTTGTTCTTGGGTACGTAGTGCCAAAGATAGTTGATTTTGCATCAGTTCAAGCTGGGTTAAACGGTTTAGTTGACCCGTTTGTTTCTCTTCTAGCTGCTGAAGATCAGCTCGAATCACATCGGATTCTAACTCTAGCAAAACTTGTTGGGCTTTGACTGTATCGCCTTCTTTGACTTTGATCGCGGCGACTGTACCAGCTACGGGTGCGTCTAGCTCAACTATTTGGGCTTTGGGTTCTAATTTACCGCGAGCCATACCCGTTTCGTCTACTTTAGCTAAAATCGACCAGGGTAAAATTATCCCTGTAAAAACTACCAACACATAAAATAAGCCTCTAGTCCAAAGACGAGGCATAGCATCTAGTAAATCTTTGGTCGCCATTGACCAGTCTTCTTCTGGGAACGATGCTAGTTTTGAGCTAGAAGGAACTATAGCTGTGCTATCAGTAACTCCGCTAGTCCTTTCGGAGATTAATTTGAGATTGAAGACCTCATCATCATCTAATTCTTTTCTCAAATCATCTAATTCTTTTTTTAAATCGACCTCAACCTCTGGAACTTTTGTTTCTATTGGCTGAAATAATCCCTGACTCAAATGTACATAGTTGCGATCAGTAAAGCGAATGGCACGAGCTAGTTCCTCAGAGGAGGCATTTTTACTAAGATATCCCTTAGCACCGGCATCAAAAGCTGCATCGATGTACTCCTGTTGGTCATGACTGCTTAAAATAACTACTTTAGTAGCGAGGAAAGACTCACTAAATTTTCGAGTTGTTTCAATTCCATCGATACCAGGCATTTCAATATCAATCAAGGCAATATCTGGTTGCAGCTTTGCTGCCAATTCTAGAGCTGTTGCGCCATCATTAGCCATACCAACAACTTCGAGATCGGGTTCTGCTTCTAGAGCTATGGGCATTAGTTTGCAGATAAGATTTTGGTCATCAACAATCAGAATTCGTATTTTCTTAACGATTTCTTCGGTAAAGCATGAATCTTGGGTTTCAGTTTGATAGGACATTTTTATGGCGTTGGTGATTTAATAATGACGTACAAAGTAAGACTGTTCGGAGCTATTAGCTGTCAGCTATTAGCTATGAGCTTTTGAATAACTTTTATCATTTGGATAAGTATTCGGATAGTGGAAAAGCATTACACATTCAGCAACGCCATTTTTATAAATCATTAATCGTTAATTATTAATCGATAACTGTTGTTGGTTTAAATAAAAGTAATGACCCTGTTTGGTCATTAGCTCTGAATGGGTACCGCTTTCAACCAAAATGCCTTGATCGAGGACTAAGATTAAATCAGCTTGGCGAATTGTGGAGAGGCGGTGGGCAATGACAATAGTGGTGCGACCTTTAAGAATAGTATTTAGGTTAGTTTGAATAATTCGCTCTGATTCTGCGTCGAGGTTACTGGTAGCTTCATCTAAAATCAATAGACGAGGATTGCCTAATAAAGCACGAGCGATCGCTAAACGTTGACACTGCCCCCCTGAAAGCATTCCGCCCCGTTCGCCGATGGGTGCTTCGTAGCTTAGGGGCAACTGTTCAATAAAATCACTTGCCCCTGCCAACACCGCAGCATGGCGAATCTCTTCGATCTTGGCTTCGGGATGGGAAATGCTGATATTTTCTCTGATTGTCCCGCCAAATAAGAAATTAGATTGATCGACTACCCCAATTTGCGATCGCAAAGATTGTAGAGATACAGTAGTTAAATCTTGACCATCAATTAAAACTTTACCGTCGGTAGGTGCATACATACCCAAAATCAACTTAGAAACAGTGGTTTTTCCCGAACCGCTACGACCGACAAGGGCGACAGTTTGTCCTGGCAACACTTCAAAGCTGAGATTTTCAATTACATTGGTTTCGTTATCTGGGTGATAGCGAAAAGTTACTGCTTGAAAAGATAAGTGTCCCTTCAAAGATGACATGATTTGACGGGGTTGATGATTGAGGTCTTCTTCTGGCTCGGCATCAAGGACATCATTAATTCTTTCGACAGAAATAACTACTTCTTGGAGTTGATTCCACAAGATTGTCAGTCGCTTGAAGGGGCTAATCACATTGGCCAGGAGCATATTAAAAGCCACTAATTGACCGATAGTAAGTTGGTTTTGAATAACTTGCCAAGCGCCGTAGCCTAGAATAGCGGTGCTAGCTAAGACTTCAATCGTTGAGCTAAAAATTTGGAGTTGATTACTGATCACCTGTCCCGAGAAAGTTTTGGCAATTGAGCGATTGAGCAATTGTTCCCATTGCCAGCGGACTCGCTGCTCTACTGCCATGGATTTAATGGTGGTTACTCCTGTCAGAGCCTCAATTAAAAAGCTGCTTTCTTTGGCCAGAGCCGTGAAAATTTCGCGGGAAACTTTTTGTAAAAATGGGGTGGCAATTAGAGCCAGTAATAAAAACGGCGGCACAATCGAAAGTGCTAGTAAAGCTAGTTGCCAGCTATACCAAAACATCAAGCCGATATAAATAAATACGGTGAGCAAATCGAGGACGATTGATAGAGCTTCTCCCGTCAAGAAACGCTGGATTTTATGATTTTCCTGAATGCGAGCAATAATATCCCCGACATAACGAGATTCAAAAAAGCTCAGGGGTAAACGCAAAGTATGACGAATAAAACCAACGATTAAAGCTGCATCAACCCGCTGGGCAGTGTGATCCAGTAGATACTGACGCAATCCCGTCATTACTACTTTAAATAGCCCAAAAATTAATAAACCTACTATTACAGCGATTAAACTAAGACTGCTACGTTGCACCACCACGCGATCGAGTAACAGTTGAGTTAGCAACGGCGTTACCAAGGAAAATATTTGGATCAACAAGGAAGCTACAAATATTTCCGAGAGTACTAACTGATGGGGACGGACTAATTCTAAAAACTGCCAAAATTGAGTCTTGACTTCTTGAGCTTCGGTTAATAAAACTGTCGGCTGGAGCAACAGAGCATAATCAGTCCAGCCAGCTTGAAACTCTCTCGCCGTCAGGGTACGTTGACCCAAGGCAGGATCGCCGACTACCACGCGATCGCCTTTAATTTCATACACAACTATGTAATGGTTGCCTTCCCAATGAGCGATCGCTGGAAGTTGTTGTTTGGCTAGTTGGTCCAAAGATGCTTTAACAGGTCGCGTCACGAAGCCAATTGTGTCCGCCGCTGTGATCAAACCTTTGAGCAATGAACCACTACGATTTACCCTAGCTAATTCTCGCAGTCGATTGAGACTGAATTGTTTGCCCCAATAGCGTCCCACCATTACCAAACAGGCTGCACCACAATCGGAAGCACTTTGTTGACCATAGTAAGGATAACGACGAGTCAATCGTTGCCAAAGATGACCAACTCGTTGAGCTGGTTTGGGGAAATAAACTTGGGGCTTTTTGGGGGGCTGCTTAGTAGCAACTAGCTGAGGAATATCGATAGTCGACGCTACACGACTTAAATTCTTTATCTTTGGTAGTTTCGGGTTAGCTGTACCTGTTGGCAGTAAATCTAACTCTCCCTGTTGGGCATTTTCTTGACTCAGGGTATATAGTTCTGTCGGTTTTTGAACTTGCCAAGAGTTATCTACATTCTTTAAGTCGGGAAAATGAACACTACCAGATTGAAGTAGCCTCTCAGAGTTAATTAATTCCCCTCTTCTAATTAACCACATTCCTTGATCCTTAACCGCTGACTCTTTTAGCTTTCCTGGTAATAAATGATGAGGTTGCAGCAAAGAAACAATTTTATTTAACTCGGTTACGGTCGTATTTTTAAATTCAGCAGTTTGACGACAAAGCAGCAATAATTCTAGATGCAAAGCACGACGGCGGAATTGTTTGCCCAGAGACGTGTTTTGTGTGATTAACTGTTGTAAGAGTTCCCCAGGTAAATAGGCAAGCTTCAGTTTAAAAGAAGCCCTCGCCATATAGGGAAAAAATGTTTCTTGGGGAAATAGAGTCAACTCCCCAAAAGATGACCCTGGTTCTAAGGATGCTAAAAATTCATCTTGGTAATCGAGCAATCTGGCTTTACCTGCGATCGCAATATAGATCCCAGGAGTCGATCCTGAAGATTGCCAAAACTGTTCCCCTGGGTTAGGTTCAACGATCTGAATCGCCTTAAGACAGAGGTTTAGTTCTGAGGAAGATAGTTTGATCCCAATGGCTTGCTTGAGCTTTTGTTCTAGATCTTTTTTCAGAGTCGATGGAGATGATATATCTAGAGTCATCGCTTTGGCTCGGTAAAATTTAACTTAGTATTTTAGTATTCTTTTTCAATCGGAAATAGTCTAAAGTCCACTGATGTAGGTTCACAAGTGTAACTAAGATTACCAATCACAATTCCAGGGCGATTTCCCTTTGGGAACACTCCGCGATCGCTCTGGAATTGTTTATCTGTCTCCAAAGTGTTCTGACGAGTAGATAGTCCCATCTTTTTCAGCAGTCGATTGATATGGCGCTCACCTATTTCAATATTTAACTCTTTTGCTAAATGTTTACCTAACCATTTTGCTGTCCAGCGAGTAAAAGGGTAGCCACAATCTCTAGGACTTTGATTGACTAACTCTTCCAATCGATTTAGATACTCTTCGTTAACCCTCTTTGGTCTACCAATAGATAGTTCGTGCCAATTATGAGCTTGTCCGATTCGTGCCGTATAAATCCAATATCTGGCGGTTTCATTAGAACAGTTTAGAGTCTGGCAAATTTCTGCTTGAGAATGTCCTGAATCTGCCAGCAACATAATTCTAATCCGACGCTGGAATTCAGGACGCAAATCTTCTTCTAAATTTTTAAGTAATAGCTTTCGTTGAAATGGTGATAGTAATGTACCGTTTTCCTGCTCTGAAGCATTAGTTTCAGTAACATTTGGGTTTAAGTAATTGCTTATCATGATCTTAGATACTTTCAGTTTACTAATTAAACTAATTTCTATTAAACCAATTATATTGCTATGTTACAAGTAAAAAGATTTGTGTAATATTAGTTTACAATAACAAATTTTTAACAAAATAGTATTTGGAACATGCCTCTAGATTTGCCAATAAATTATTGCATTTGCATAATAAACATCAATAAAGTATTTTTGCCAACAAACACTTTAAACTATGTGTTGCAATATACATTGCTCATCTAATAGTTTTTATCAAAAAAAAATTAACAAAAACAATAAATTAATACACATACATTTTTAGACGTAAAATAGTAAAAATATTTGATTCTATATGGAACAATATAATTTTTATAATGTACGTCTGATGTGAAGTAAATTTTAGAAACTAGAAAAAAGTTACTGATTGTTCCGCTTAGTTTTGGGGAAACCCCGCCATGAGCGATCAAGTTGTTGAATCTCATGAAAAAACCCCTTAAGCGAGACTTGCACTAAAGCATTTGCCCTAAAGGATATGCGAAGCGGTATGGTTTAGCACTAGCTTCGCATCGTCTTTGCGCCTTTCGGCGACGTGGGCTTCCTCGCTCAATTCTTTGTCTGAGCTGACCAATCAAACGTTTACGTTTATATAATTACAAATTTAAACTATCGACAAATCGAGAATAACTAGAGAACATCTGATGTGAATTTAAATAATAAATCTGAAGAAGTTGTGAGGATGGGTGAACGAAAAAAGGGCTAGGGGAGGAAAATTAAATCAGCGCACTTTTATACAGTCGTGGAGCGTAAAACCCTGTCTATGCGCAAGCAGGAAGACGAAGCAAAGGACGCGAAGCTGACGCGGACGCGCTAGCTAATCCTTTAGGGCCAGCTAATCCTTTGAGGAATCCTTATCCCCTCAACCATAGATAAATATGATTACAAGAGAAACCTATATATGAACTATCGTCATCCCTAAAGTAGCCAAAAGGCTGATAGGCTGCCTTCAAAAGAACATAGTGAAATGTGAAATGGTCTACTCCGTCCTGTAGGAGTTTGATTATTCTCAATTACTTCCACCCCTGTTCAGCCTGTTGTAAGACATAAGCACTAACATCTGCTATTTGTTCGGGAGTTAACTTATCTCCATAAGCTGACATGATTCCTTTACCGTTAGTAACCAAAGAGGCGATCGCTTCTTGAGTATCAACCTTATGTTTACGTAAAGCTTTAGACTTTAGGTTTTTACCCCGTCGTACAATATTGCTCCCATTTATATGACAGCCAGCACAGTTGGCTTCAAACACAGCTGCACCATTGTTTAAGTTAGTAGAAATAGAATCTGCTAAAGCGGGACTGCTAAAGGCAATAATGGCAATTAAAGTAATTAGCGCAATAATCTTTGGCAAAACAAAACTCTCCCAAGCCAATAATATCAATAATAACTAACAAGCCTGTAGGGTGGGCATAAAATAACCAGAGCAAATGAGCGTTTGAGCGTTTTTAGAACAACTTATTGCCCACCAAAGATACCAATAATTTAAAGCGAATTATTGCAGTAGACATTAAGAAAATTACTCATTGCACTTCCTAATTCCTGGTAATGCCCACCCTAATCATTGTAATAATTAAATCGATTAAAATTCACTAATTTCTGGCTTACCATCGACGATTTTTCCCACCAAAATAAGATCTGCTACTCCAACAAACAGACCATTTTCTAAGACACCAGGCAGATTATTAATTTCTTTTTCCATTTCTCCAGGGTTTTTGATGTGATCGAATTTGACATCAATCACTAAGTTACCCTGATCTGTCACTACGGGACCTGCTTTTTTCACCCCCATCCGTAGCTCTGGCTTCCCTCCTAACTTTTCTAGACTACGCATTACAGGGGCAACCGCCATCGGAATTACCTCTACTGGTAAAAGAAAGGTCGAACCAAGTTTATCAACTAATTTACCTTCGTCCACTACGACAATAAATTCTTTAGCCAGACTGTCTACTACTTTCTCACGGGTATGAGCTGCGCCACCACCTTTGATCAGATTTTTGTCTGGGTCGACTTCATCAGCACCGTCGATCGCAATATCGATATGATCGATCGCATCAAGAGTAACTAAGGGAATTTTAAATTCTTTGGCTAATACTTCTGCTTGAAACGAAGTTGGAACACCCTGGATATTTTTGATTTCTCCTTTTGCCAAGCGATCGCCGATATACTCAATAGCATAGGCAGCAGTAGAACCCGATCCTAATCCGACAATTGAGTCTGACTTGACTCGCGCTGCGGCTGCTCTACCTACTTCTTGCTTCATCGTTTTGACAGGATCGCTCATGAATTTAATTTCCTTATCTAGTCTTAATTGTTTAATCTAGAATTTATTTTCTCAGATATTTGCGCCAAAGCTTGAAAAAAGGCTGTTGAAAATTTACTTGCTTAACTCATTCTGTACAATTCTTTTTTGTATTTCATATAACCATCTACTCACAAAAAATAATGGTGACAATCATCCCAGGTTTTCTTCTGAGTTATTGTCACCATTGTTGATTAAGTTAAAGTTTTACTTCTGACAATTGAGTTGATAGCCTACAGCTACGAGCTTCACTCGTTTACTATGATATATTCCCTCATCAGCATTAGTTATTGGCTGCTGCCAACATTTCTTTAAGCTTGGCTAATTCATCTGCCCAACGAGGATCGGGCTGAATACTACCCTGTTGTTTTTGAGTATTGGTACTTGGTTTTTTGCCACTGCTGCGTTTGTTCGCAGTTTTACGCTTAGGTGCATCAGCATTACTGCTACCATCATTATTACCTTCGGGTGCTGCTTCACCATCTTCACTCTTAGAACGAGGTAAGGCTTTTTCGATTTTGATAGGACTGTCCATAAAAGACTGACCATTATATTTTTCAATAAACTGATCGGCTAATTCATCGGTAGGAACTGTAACAAAAGCGAAACCACGGCATTTACCTGTTTTGCGATCTTTGATTACTTTAGTTGAAACTTGCTCTCCTTCATCAGCAAACATAGCTGCTAAAGTATCGCGTTCAATTTCCTCTTTGGGTAGGTTTCCCACGTACAAACGAATAGACATAAAACTATAATCTCCCAAGCTGATTGAATTCCAAAAATGTGTGCAGAGCGAACGCTTTTTTAGTGGCGGTTAAGCCAATATATAAATTGATTATCGAAAAATTTTTTATCGATGGATTTTTTTTTGTAGACAAAATCAACTTATTTCCATGCCAGACATTCTATTGAAACAGCTTTGCTGACATTGAAATGAGCTAGCTAGATAATCTGACCTGACTCTTATTAGCCATAGCAGTTTAATCAAAGCCTAAGGCAAATCTTACCGCAAAACGGCAGAATAATCTGCGATCGCAATGTTGATAAAAATAGCGCCAGCTAATCAAAATTATCAGTTGAATTTAATTTCAAAATTGCACCTTATGCTAATTATTACAGAATGTTTACGCCCTTAGCCAATTTATTCAATTTATTTACGTTTCTTCTCCTAAATTTCTGTCTTAAGAAAGAGCGGGAATTTAGTTTAATAGTTGACAATCAAATGTATTAGTTATTATAACTAAGTAAAGTATTTGTCAAGTCAATGTAATAATAGCTTACATACAACAGGACAAATGAATTGCTAATCTCAAACTAAGGAGTGTGATTTTATGTCAGATTCAATCAAGCTGTCTTTAGAGCAGAAATTTAATATTCGCTCTTTCGAGACTCAAGTAAAATCGATGAGTCATGAACAGGCTCAAGATTTTTTGGTTAAGCTTTACGAGCAAATGATTGTCAAGGACAATATGTATCAAGACTTTATTCGTCATCAGTGGGGGCTAGACTCTCCTCCTGGTGTATAGCAAAATAACTGCTTGGTTAAGCCTCCTTCTCTTGCTAAGTTCCAGTAAAATAGCTGGGGATCTGGGGTTGAAACTCAAGAAAAAATAAGAAAATTAAGATTACAGGAACGATTCAACCTTTTTTTTGCTAGGGTAAAACAAAGAAATTTGCTATTTAGCCTGTATGTTTCAAAGCTGCTTAATCTGTACAGATTTTACCGATGGTTTATCTCGTTTAGCCAACTGCGTGCCTAACTTAGCTCAAAGTGGTCTTAAAAAAATAGTTTTTTTCCATAGTGTTCCCCTTTGGGAAGAAGGAGAAGTGCCACGCATAGACAATGAGAAAGTAGAACAAGCCAAGCAACGACTGCAAAAAGCTCTAGACAACGCTCCAAATAATCTAGATGTTCAAGTAGAAGTGCTTTCAGGAAAACCTTTAGATACAATTCCCAGAATCTTAAAAAAGCATCCTGTAGAGGTGCTAATAACAGGAACTCCCATTAGAAGCTCGTTACAAGAGAACTTTTTTGGCAGTACCAGTAAAGGTTTAGCAAAGCTCACAAGTCAGCCCTTAAATATTATTCGCCCTGAACTGATTACCACCTATACTTTGGAAGAACTAGAACTTCGCTGTAGTCATTTGTGGCGTTGTTTATTAATTCCTTACAATAACAGCGAAACTGCGCGTTATTTAATTGAGCAAGTTAAAAGATATGCTCAAAATCGTCCCGATAATTCTTTAAAGCAGTGCATATTGGTATCGGTGGTTGATGACTGTGTTCGTGAGTCTGTTTTAATCGAAGAGCGAGTCAAAAAAGCTGAAATTAGTTTGAAGTCGGTAAAGCAAGAATTAGAAGCATTAGATCTGGAGATAAATACTTTAGTAAAAGTAGGTAATCCTGTACATGAGATCACTACTGTTGCTCTAGACTATGATATTAGCGCGATCGCGATCGCTACTGATTATCGTAACAGTCTCGTACAGTGGACAGTTCGTAGCTTTGCCAATGACATAATGCGCAGTAGTTGGTTTCCCATCCTCCTGTTTTCGCCCAAGAAGTGATTGATGATTTGAGTGGCAAAATTATCTAATTCTTCAAGATCTTGATATCTTTTGTCTTCTTGGTAATTCTCCGTCATCATCAAGTACACTATCTAAGGTAAACAAGATTGAGCGATGCTTCTTGAGCCGAGTGCTTTGCAAGTTGCACGTTCGGTTCTTAAGGGAGAGAAAGTGATAGTGATGTCCTTACCCTACCCGACTTATTGACTTATGGAGAGGATAAGAGGTTGGCTACTCGTGTAATTATCGTTCGTCATGGACAAAGCACTTTTAATGCCCAAAAGATAATTCAGGGTCGTTGTGATAAGTCTATTTTGACCGAGCAAGGAATGAGGGATGCACGACGGGTAGGAGAGGCTTTGAGTGGTCTTAAAATTGATGCTTTTTATTGCAGTCCTCTACAACGTGCCAAACATACAGCAGAGATCATTCAGCAGTATTTAACTGATTCTCCTGCTTTACAAGCGACTGAGCAATTAATGGAGATCGATCTTCCTTTGTGGGAGGAGATGAAAAAAGACGAAGTGATCTCTAAGTTTGGGTCTGATTATCAGCAGTGGAAAACAAATCCTCAAGACTTCAAAATGCTCGTGAAAGGGCAAGAATATTATCCTGTACGTTCTCTTTATCAACAGGCACAAGAATTTTGGCAACAGGCGATCGCTCAACACCCAGATCAAACTATTTTAATCACTGCCCATAACGGCATTAATCGCTGTCTAATTATGAGTGCCATTGGCATCAGTGCCGATCGTTATCACTCGATTCAACAGTCCAACTGCTGCATTAATATCCTTAACTTTACAGGTGAATTTGGCGAACCAGTACAGCTAGAATCTCTCAATCAGACTTCCCATGTCGGGATGGCAATTCCCCCCATGCGTCCAAATCATTCGGGGCCTCGTTTACTCTTGGTACGTCATGGTGAAACCAACTGGAACAAAGAATCCCGTTTTCAGGGGATCAGAGATATTCCTTTAAATGATAACGGGCGATCGCAAGGACGTAAAGCCAGCGCATTTTTACAAGATATTCCCATCGACTTTGCCGTTTCTAGCTCGATGATGCGTCCCATAGAAACAGCTCAAATTATCCTCGAACACCATGATGGCGTTGAATTGACCACCACCCCAGAACTAATCGAAATTTGTCATGGCTTATGGGAAGGAATGCTCGAAACGGAAATTAAGGCCGAATATCCTGAACTGCTCCAGCAGTGGAAAGACAAGCCCGAAACCGTTCAGATGCCCGAAGGAGAGAACCTACAGCAGGTCTGGGAGCGCGGAGTTTCCGCCTGGAATAAAATTGTGGCAGATCATAGCAATACCGATACCTCTGAAACAGGACTAGTGGTGGCTCATGATGCAATTAATAAAGTAATTATTTGCTATCTGCTTGGTCTAAAACCTGATAACTTTTGGAACATTAAACAGGGAAACTGTGCCGTCAGTGTGATTGATTACCCTCAAGGTGCATCGGGTAAACCCGTACTCCAAGCAATTAATCTAACTAACCACTTAGGAGATGGCAGCATTATCGATAAAACCGCAGCAGGAGCATTGTAGAATATATAGATATAATTAGCTATAATGCGAAGCCCTAAAGGAATAAACTTGTGTCCCTAATCTAATCCTTTAAGGCAAAAGGTCTGGTTATGCAGACACGGATACTGGTTCTTGTTTGGACTGAGGTGCAGATTCTTCCCCTGGCTGAGGAGGATTAATTTCTAACTGTAAAGAAGTATTGATGGTGATTAAACGCGCTCCTCTTCCCTGAGTAAAGTAGTTCCACGCCCACTGAATCATAACGATTAGTTTATTATCAAACTCAATCAGGTAGTAGATGTGAGCAAACACCCAAATAATCCAGGCGATAAAACCAGAGAATCGAGCAAAATTAAGATCGACGACGGCTTTATTTTGACCAATTACTGCCATGCTGCCCAGATCTTGATAGCTAAAGGGTTTAACTTTTACGCCAATTACTCTTTTGGCGATTAAATCTGCCACGTATTCTCCTTCTTTCATTGCTACAGGGGCAACTCCAGGTAAAGGACGTTCACCTTGATGAGGGAAGTTAGCTAAATCGCCAATGACGAATATATCAGGATAATCTTTGATACTTAAGTCAGATTCAACAACTACTCTGCCAACACGATCTAATTCTGCCCCTGTGCGATCCGCCAGCACTTTACCCATAAACGATGCTCTGACCCCCGCAGCCCAAAGAATTGTATGAGCTTTAATGGTTTCGGTTGTTTCACCCTGACGATAAGTTACAGAATGATCGGCAATATTGGTTACTAAAGTCTTGGTCTGAACGTCTACACCCAGTTTTTCTAATGACTTTTGGGCTTGGGCTGAACACTCTTCAGGATAGGGAGGTAAAATGCGCTCCATCCCCTCAAACAAGATAATTTTTGCTTGGGTAGTATCAATATCGCGAAAGTCATCTTTAACCGATTGATGAGCAATTTCAGCGATCGCTCCAGCTAATTCTACTCCAGTAGGACCCCCACCAACAACAATAAATGTTAATAAAGCTTGACGCTTTTCTGGGTTTGTCTCTTTTTCTGCTGCCTCAAACGCCGTAAATATCCGACGACGCATTTCCAGAGCATCCTCTACGGTTTTCAAACCTGGAGCATCATTCTGCCACTGATCGTTACCAAAGTAATGATGACTGACACCAGTTGCTACCACCAATGCGTCATAATTTAATGCTTCTTTTTGTTCTAAATAGACTTTTTTAGCATCAGGATCGATATCAACAACTTTATCTAATAAAACTTGAGTATTTTTATGTTTACTCAAAATCACCCGCAAAGGAGAGGCAATGTCGGCAGGGGATAAAGTACCTGTCGCCACTTGATATAGCAAAGGTTGAAATAAATGAAAATTACGTTTGTCAATTAACGTCACTTTAACGGGGGCATCTTTGAGAGATTTAGCTGCATAAAGTCCGCCAAAACCACCGCCGACTATTACTATATGAGGGAGATCTGTCTGCTTGGTTTGAGTGTTTTTCATAGAAAAATTAGGGAATTAGAATTAGTATTACTGCGCTTAATAAATTTGCTTATATATCAACAACCAAATAAGTCGAAAATTTGTTTTCTAGCAATTATATACTAATATTAACTTTTGTAAATCAATCTCCAACAAATATCGCTATTATGTGGTCAAACACATAATTGTTTGAGGGCTTCAATACTAGGTTTAGCTTTTTTGGAGCGACAATGATGTAGCTAGAGCAACAAAATCTCGCTCAATGTTACAAATGAAACAAATAAAAATGATTAATCACTGCAATGATGATTTTTGAAAGCAGTATTAATATCCTCAATTTTGTTGAGTTTTTAAGAGCTAAAAAGGATCACTATCGTTGCTATCAAAATGTAATCGTCCCGCACCTAAGTACATCCCGCGAGCTTTTTCTCCTCTAGGGTAAGCCGTGACCCCAAATAAATACACGCCCCCAAAGTCAGGATTGCTTTTAGGCTTCAAGCCAATGGTGATGCTATTACCTGGAGGTATTGGCTGGTTGAACCGCACTGTAATCTTTTCTGTAGCTTCATCTGTCTTAGCGATCGCCTGTATGCGCTCCGCTTTGTCGCGATGACTGCCTAAATACACTTCAGTTTCTTCGGGCTTAAATTTAATTTCGTCTCCACCACTGCGCTGTTGGATCACCACCTCTTGCAAGGGTTCACCAATGTTATCAGGCAATTCAAGATCAAAATAGTATCTTGCCTGTCTGACTCTAACTCCGCTAAAAGTAGTGTAGGCATCGATCAGCAATAATCCTGATTCGAAAGAGACTGTGCCATCAGGTGCTTGAACTGCTTGGGCGGGAAGCTTAATTGCGCTGCTTAAAGCGATCGCCATTAACCAGTATCTCCACCGATAAAATGTCCTAGTCATATACTCTATTACTCTATAACTAACTAAAAATAGGTTTCTTTAGTTATCCTAGCGATTCCAACTTTAAGTAGCTAAAGTGATTTTAGAGAATTTCTGACTTTTAAGAAGGGGTGGTTTTGCTCTAAACTGTGAGTTGGCTCATTATAATTCAGGATAAATTCATAGCAATGGAAATCGGGCAAAAGGTAAAAGTTTATCGGCTCAAAGATCGAGTGAATAGGAACGTTGCGGGAACGTTAGGAAAAGTCGGCATTATTAAAGAATATAAAATGACCGATGGCAGTGGCGTTGGCGTGGTGGTTCAATTTGATGATCGCACCTCAACCTGGTTTTTTGAGGATGAAATCAAGCCCGTAAACTAGTCATAATAAATTAAATCTATAACAGACTAAATTTTTAAATATGTCCTCGATCGTCACCTTTTTAGGTAAAGGCGGTACGGGTCGCACCATTAGCGCGATCGCAACTGCTAAAAAACTAGCTACAGAAGGGAAAAAAGTGCTTTTGATGGGGCAAGATCCCACCCCTGCTTTTGGTTTAATTTTAGGCGCAACGCCGACTACCGAACCCCAAGAGATTGGTGCTAATTTTGCCGTGATGCAGTTAAATTCTGCTGTCTTGCTAGAAAATAGCTGGGAACAAGTTAAGCAAATTGAAGCCCAATATTTGCGATCGCCAATTCTTAAACAGGTATACGGTCAAGAGTTAGGTATCTTGCCAGGCATGGATCGGGCGTTAGCGCTCAATACCATTCGCGAATATTATCAAAGCAATCAATATGACGTAATTGTTTATGATGGTACAGGAGGAATCGATACGCTGAGAATGTTCGGTTTACCTGACATATTAAGTTGGTATTTTCGTCGTTTTCGCGGTATTTTTGCCGAATCTGAGATTGTAAAAACTCTCTCTCCCTTTGTTCAACCTGTCAGCAGCGCTATTTTCAATACATCTTGGTCAGCAAGCGATATTACAGGTAACAATAGTAACCCTGCAACTCAAATGCTCGAAGACGGTACAGCAGCACTAAGCAAGGGTAATGTGATGGCTTATTTAGTAACGACTCCTGACCCGATAGCGATCGCTACAGCTAAATATCTCTGGGGTAGCGCCCAACAGGTTGGTTTGGGCGTTGGGGGAGTGTTGCTACGAGGAGCAACTGAAACGACTGAATTTGAACCTCTACCAATTATCTCCATGCCAAACTATGACGGTAGCAACTGGCAGCCTTTAATCGATGAATTGCCAAAAATGTCAGCAGGGGTTGATATTCCCAAAGCAACAGAATTTGTGATGGCAGAGCGTAAGATTAAAGTATTCTTACCAGGATTTGACAAAAAAAATGTCAAGTTAACTCAATATGGGCCAGAAATTACTATTGAGGCGGGAGATCAGCGACGCAATATCAGCCTACCCCCTGCTTGGCGTGGTAACTCAGTCACAGGGGCTAAATTTACCAATGGTTATTTAGAAGTGACGGTAGGTTAGTTGAGTAGGGGCGAAGGCCCTACGCCTCTACAAGATAGGGGTAAACCACTGTCTTGCCCGTACAAAAGTCAAGAGCAAATAAACGGTATATATCATCATGTCTGACTCCACCACTAATCCTAAAAAACCCGATAACGCAGGTAATTCTAAGACTCGTCAACTGCTGGGGATGAAAGGCGCAGCAACAGGGGAAACTTCTATCTGGAAGATACGCCTTCAGCTAATGAAGCCGATTACCTGGATTCCGCTGATCTGGGGCGTTATTTGTGGTGCAGCTTCTTCAGGTAATTATACCTGGACAGTTGAAAACTTCTTGCTTTCGGCAGCCTGTATGTTGCTTTCAGGCCCATTGATGACGGGGTACACTCAAACTGTTAATGAGCTATATGACCGCGACATTGATGCAATTAACGAGCCATATCGACCGATTCCTTCAGGGGCAATTTCTCTACCCCAGGTAAAGGTGCAGATCTTTGTGCTGTTATTGGCGGGGCTAGCATTAGCCTATGGTTTAGATCTAGCTGTGGGTCATGATTTTCCTACCATTCTTTGCATCGCCTTGGGTGGTTCATTGATAGCCTATATTTACTCCGCACCACCATTAAAACTAAAGCAAAACGGCTGGCTGGGTACTTATGCTTTAGGTTCAAGCTATATTGCCCTGCCTTGGTGGACTGGTCATGCTTTGTTTGGAGATTTAAACTGGAAAATCGCCATTTTGACTCTTATTTATAGTTTTGCTGGGTTGGGAATTGCCATCGTCAATGACTTTAAAAGCGTAGAAGGCGATCGCGAATTGGGTCTGAAATCTTTGCCCGTCATGTTTGGCGTAACCACTGCGGCTTGGATTTGCGTAATTATGATTGATGTTTTTCAAATCGGCATCAGTGGCTATCTAGTCTCTGTTCATGAAAACCTTTATGCCACTATTGTCTTTTTGTTAGTTCTTCCCCAAATTGTTTTTCAGGATATGTATTTTTTGCGTAATCCCTTAGAAAACGATGTTAAATATCAAGCCAGCGCCCAACCATTTTTAGTCTTCGGGATGCTGTTTACAGGAATTGCTTTAGGACATGCAGGAATTTAAATCATTGAACATTGAACATTGAACATTGAACATTGAACATTGATAACCTGACACTCAACTCTAGATAATATCTCATTCAAAAATACTCTCTATGAACAAAAGAGAGAGGAAGATCGATGAGAGAATAAATATTCTTTAAATAAATTTGCATATTAGAGAGGAGAACTACTAAATGTTAGAAGGCTATAGAAAACACGCAGCAGAAAGAGCAGCCTTGGGTATTCCTGCTTTACCTTTAACGGCGCAACAAACTTCAGAATTATGTGAAATTTTCAAAAATCCTCCCGCAGGCGAAGAAGAGGAACTTTTGGGGTTGTTGCGCGATCGCGTCCCGCCTGGTGTAGATGATGCAGCTTATGTTAAGGCGGGTTTCTTGACTGGTGTAGCCAAGGGCGAAATTAACTGTCCGATAGTTTCGGCGGTAGAGGCAGTACATTTGCTGGGTACAATGATTGGTGGCTATAACGTCCATTCTCTGGTGGAATTGCTCAAGTCTGATGATCGGGCGATCGCTACGGAAGCAACTAATGCTTTAAGCAAGACTTTATTGGTATTTGATGCCTTTAACGATGTACTAGAATTGGCTCAAAGTAATCCCTTTGCCCAGCAGGTAATTGATTCTTGGGCAGATGCAGCCTGGTTTACCAGTCGTCCTCAGCTACCTGAAGCGATTACTGTTACGGTATTTAACGTACCAGGAGAAACCAACACCGACGATCTATCTCCTGCACCTCATGCCACTACTCGCCCCGACATTCCCCTCCACGCCTTGGCAATGCTAGAGTCAAAAATGCCTGATGGCTTGGCAACTATTGCCCAGTTAAAAACTAAAGGTCATCCTGTAGCTTATGTTGGTGATGTAGTTGGTACTGGTTCATCTCGTAAATCAGCGATTAACTCCGTGTTGTGGCATATCGGCAATGAAATCCCCTTTGTTCCTAACAAAAAAGCTGGGGGCTATATCTTAGGTAATAAAATTGCGCCGATTTTCTTCAATACAGCAGAAGATTCGGGGGCATTACCCATTGAGTGTGATGTCTCCCAGATGAAGACAGGAGATGTAATTACCATTCATCCCTATCAAGGCGAGATTACTAACGAAGCAGGAGAGATAATTACTACCTTTACCCTCAAACCCGACACGATCATTGACGAAGTGCGTGCAGGGGGGAGAATTCCCTTGCTTATTGGTCGCGCTTTAACTGATAAAACTAGGGCAGCCTTAAATTTGCCTGTCTCAGAAATCTTTACTCGTCCATCTCTACCAGAAGATACTGGCAAAGGTTTCACTCTAGCGCAAAAAATGGTCGGTAAAGCCTGTGGTTTAACTGGGGTTCGTCCAGGTACATCCTGCGAACCAATGATGACTACCGTAGGTTCTCAAGATACAACAGGGCCAATGACTAGAGATGAATTAAAAGAGCTGGCTTGTCTGGGTTTTAATGCCGATTTAACTCTACAAACCTTCTGTCATACCGCAGCCTATCCCAAGCCTGTGGATATCAATACTCATAAGAGCTTACCAGACTTCTTCTCTACCCGTGGTGGTGTCGCCTTGCGCCCAGGAGACGGAATCATTCACTCCTGGCTAAATAGAATGCTGTTACCCGACACGGTGGGTACTGGTGGCGATTCCCATACTCGATTTCCTCTCGGGATCTCCTTTCCTGCTGGTTCTGGTTTAGTCGCCTTTGCCGCAGCATTAGGAGTAATGCCTCTGGATATGCCCGAATCTGTGCTGGTTCGCTTTACAGGGGAATTACAGCCAGGAATTACTCTCAGAGATATTGTTAACGCTATTCCCTGGGTGGCTATCCAACAAGGAAAACTAACCGTTTCCAAAGAGAATAAGCAAAATGTCTTTAATGGACGAGTTATGGAAATGGAAGGCTTGCCCGATCTTAAGGTAGAACAGGCGTTTGAACTTACCGACGCTACCGCCGAGCGTTCTTGTTCTGGTAGTACTATTAAACTCAGTGAAGCTACCATTGCCGAATATTTGCGTTCTAATGTAGCGCTGCTCAAAAACATGGTGGCGCGGGGTTACAGTGATGGTCGTACCTTGATGCGTCGGGTTGCCAAAATGGAGCAGTGGCTTGCTAATCCTGAATTAATGTCTGCGGACAAAGATGCAGAATATGCCGACACGATTGAAATTAACTTGAGTGAAATCACCGAACCCATCGTTGCTGCACCCAACGATCCTGATAACGTCAAACTCATGTCAGAATGTGCGGGAGACAAAGTAGATGAAGTGTTCATTGGTTCTTGCATGACCAATATTGGACACTATCGCGCTGCTGCCAAAATCCTCGAAGGTGCGGGAGTCGTCAAAGGAAGACTTTGGGTGTGTCCTCCTACTCGCATGGATGAAAAGCAACTGAGGGAAGAAGGGATATACGGTATCTTTGCTGCTGCTGGCGCACGGACTGAAATGCCTGGCTGTTCTCTCTGTATGGGTAATCAAGCCCGTGTGGAAGACAACGCCACTGTCTTTTCTACTTCTACCCGTAACTTCAATAACCGTATGGGTAAAGGCGCGCAGGTTTACTTAGGTTCGGCAGAATTAGCGGCTGTCTGTGCCTTATTGGGTAAGATTCCTACAGTGGATGAATACATGGCAGTAGTCAAAGAAAAAATTGCTCCTTTTGAAAGCGATTTATATCGCTATCTCAATTTTGACCAAATTGAAAATTTTGCTGATGAAGGTCGAGTAATTCCCTTGGAAGAAATGCCTAAAATTGAGGATATTTTGGGTATGCCTGTATAATTTCTCCTGGTCTTGTGATCCCTTCTCTAGGGAGGGATCATTTTGATATTACTCAGTGATCTTTAACTGATCCAGATTCCAAAATGCACCACCAAGAGCCGAATATTCCACTCCTTCAATATTGTTGCGTACTGCTGCCATTGAATAGGGATTAACGAGATAAATAAAAGGTACTTTTTCTGAAACTAGCTCCTGAATCTCGCCATAGATAACCTTGCGTTTCTCTTGATCTAATTCTTTTGCCGCTTCAATAAACAAGCGACCAATTTCGGTTTCCCAATCAGCTACAGTTCTACCTTCTAAGGGTTTTCCTTCTGCTGGAGTGGCAATATTGAAAACATGAGAGTTCCCATCTGGCAGCCAAACATTAGCTCCGCTATTAGGTTCATTCCCTCCCGTAAAGCCGAGAATAATCGCATCCCAAGCTAATGAGCCACTCATTCTACCAACTAAAACATTGAAGTTAATAGTTTTGAAGTTTATGTCTATACCAATCGCTTCTAAGTCTTCTTCTACTTGATTACCAATCTCTTCCCGAATTTGGTTACCAGTATTCGTATTCAAAGTAAACTTGACTCGATTTCCTTGGTCATCAAATAGTTGACCCTGCGGGTTATATTTAAACCCTGCTTCTTTGAGCAATTGTTTTGCTTTCTCTGGGTTATAGTCATAACCTTTGAGATTGGGGTTGTAAAAAGGAGACTGGACAGAAATAAAAGACTGTTGTGGCTGTCCCAAACCGCGATAAATGTTTTTCACCATTCTCTGACGATTAAGAGCATAAGCGACAGCTTGCCTAAATTTGAGATTGTTAAACCAGCGAGACTTGATCGGATTGACGACAGGTTTACCGTTTTGTTTTCCTGTGTTGAGATTAAATGCCAAATAGCTCGTGGTGTAATCAGGACCACCATTATAAATTTTAAAATTGCCTTTTCTTCTTCCTTTTTAAGTAAAGAGAAATATTCAGGCTTTACTTCAACTGAATTAAGACTACCTGAGCGAAATTGGGTCAAAAAGGTATCTGTAGACTCCACAATTTCCCAGACAACTCTTTTAATATAGGGAATATCTTTATTTACTGCGTCTTTTTTCCAGTAGTAAGGATTCTCTTCAAACACCAGTCTTTGGGCGGTGGCGTAGCTTTTGAGCTTATAAGCCCCACTGGCAACCAGTTTTTCTGGAGGTGTATCTACTGACCAAGTAGAAAGAAACTTCAAATTGCCAGATTCATCTTTTTGTTCGACAGTTTCTTTTAAGATATGAGCAGGAAAAATAGATGCTCCAGTTACCCCCAAAAAAGGTGCAAACGGTTCAGGAACAGTAAATTTAACCTGTCGCTGATTAATCTTAGTTACTTGAGGAAAAGCTCCAGTCTCACCAATTTTGAGTACATCTTGCATCCCCGTCGGAATATCAGGATTTAAATAAAGCTGATTGTAGGTAAACACTACATCTTCTGGTGTTAAAGGTTGACCATCAGACCATTTAAGGTTTGGTCGTAGAGTATAAACAATTTCTAAGTTATCGTCAGAAATGTCCCAAGACTCAGCTAAAGCGGGTTCAATATCTCCTGTAATAGGATGCTGTCTAGTTAATCCCTCCAGCATCATTGAACCTACTAAGCTACTGGTTTCATCACTAGCGATTACGAAGTTGAAAGTTTTGGGATCGCTTAAAATAACATCAACTAACTGGGGTGGCTGGTCGGGATTTGCCAAAAGGGTACTAGGATTACAGGCTGTCAGAGGAATTAATAACAGCACTGCTAAAACTATAGCTAGACATTTAGTGACCAATGTTCGGAGGGAGTTAAATAAAGCCAAGACTAATATTCTCTTACTCATTGTTTAGACAACATGTAGACCACATTATATTTGCTGCCGTCAATTTTGAGGTATGGGAAATTCTTTAGGGCTGAATTACTTTCACAAATCAATCATTGCATAACGTTAGTCAAACTGTTGTCGAATAGTTTTTAAAGGCAAAAACAAGGATAGAGGTCGATCTTCAAAGGGTAAAAATTCATATTTCAAATAGAACTGCTTTGCTCTTTCATTAATAGCATCTACTCTTACAGCGTAGATTCCCACCTCTTCTGATATTTGAACTGTTCGATTAAGAGCATCTACTAAAAGCTTCTCTCCTAATCCCTCTCCCTGGCAATTCAAATCTACAGCTAATTTACCAATTAATATTGCTGGAATCGGATAACTCGGCAGCTTACGAACTGTATTTTCGGGCAAAGACTCAAACTCAATTGTACTGGTGCTAATAGTGTAGTAGCCGTCTATGCTTGTTGAAGTAGATGGTTTCACCGCAATATATGTTTTGCCAATCCCTTTTTTGTCATTTTGTCTGGCATACTTTCGCAAATATTGATTCAACTCATTATTGCCACAATCAAAGTCAGCGCAGTTATGTTTTTTTTGAATTGGGACAAAATCCCAACTATCATTCGCCATACTTATTTTTGTATTTTGCTATAGCTGACTTTAATTTTCCTTTTAGCACAGGAGGATTTTCTAAAGCGGATACAAACAAATCGCGATCGCGATTACTTAATCTTAATCTCTCTCGATTCTCAATATCTTGTTGAGCTAAAGGCAGCAAATTTAGCAAAGTATAAGCACTCAAGGATACACCTTTAATTGAAGCAGCTTCTTCCAACAAAGCTTTTTGCTCTTTGGTGACTCGTAAGTCAATACGACTATCTTTAGGTGTAAGGGACGACTCAAGTTCGCCGTCTTTTCTAATTACCTTTCTAGATGATGTTTCGCTCATGACGAATATTTAACGTATTTAAAAATTATTTTAACTTAATACGGAATAAATACGTACGTTTACCCAGATTTTAAATTTCTCTCAGCTGTGAGCATATTTTCTGACTCCGTTTTTCAACTTCTCTTGAGGAATCAACTCAAAGAGTGCGTTACATCAGATATATTGTTTCTAGCTACCAGTAACAGGTAAGTATCAAGCGATCGCGCTTTTATTAATTCAATTATTAATTATTTCTATGATTTCTAGTAATCAAATTGGTGTAGCCGTAGTTGGGACAGGATTTGGGCAGAAAATTCACATTCCAGGATTTCAACATCATCCCCGCACGGAAGTAGTAGCTATATATAACCCCGATTTAAATAAAGCTAAAGCAATTGCTGATGAGCATAAGATTTTCTATGCCTACAATAGTTTAGATAAAATTCTCTCTTTGCCTGAAGTAGATGCAGTAAGTATCTCTACTCCGCCGTTTTTACATTACGAAATGGGTAAAAGAGTATTAGAAGCTAAAAAGCACTTGCTGTTAGAAAAGCCGATGGCAATGAACGCCACCCAGGTTAAAGAACTATATCATTTAGCTCAGGCTCAAAAAGTAACGGCGATCGCTGATTTTGAATTTCGCTATGTCCCCGCTTGGCTATCTTTAGCCGAACATCTGGAAAATGATTATGTGGGCAAAAAAAGATTGATTAAAATCGACTGGCTAGTAACTAGTCGCGCTGACTCCCAACGAGACTGGAATTGGTATTCTCAACAGGAGGCTGGAGGTGGTGCTTTGGGTGCAGTGGCTTCCCATGCCTTTGATTACATTAACTGGCTGTTTGGCTCTGTATCTAAACTCTGTGGCTATCTTAACTGTGCCATACCCGAACGTCCCGATCCTCAAGACGGTGGCATGATGAAGCCTGTCGATGCGGATGATACCTGCTTAATCATGATGGAATTAGCAGATGGTACTCCTGTGCAGCTATCGATTAGCTCTGTTACCTATAGTGGTAGAGGACATTGGGTAGAAATTTATGGAGAAAAAGGAACTCTAGTTCTTGGTAGTAGTAACTTAAAAGATTACGTCCACGGCTTTGAATTATTCGCTGCTCCCGCAGGCAAATCTTTAAAAAAGGTTTCTCTTCCTAAAAATTTAGAGTTTCCCCAGACATTTACCGACGGCAGATTAGCCCCATTTATTCGTGTAGTCAATTGCTTTGTGGCATCAATTGATGCTGGCAGATCTCTTACTCCGTCCTTAAAAGAGGGAGTTTATTCGCAATTACTGATGGATTTAACCCATCGATCGCATCAACAAAAAACTTGGGTTGACGTGCCTAATCTCGAACAGTTTATTAGCAAATAGTAATCTTGTTGATATTTAATCGCGGTTTATTACTGTTGAACCAGACTGAATTATTTAAGCAGAGAGTATCACTTATGCTATCGATCACTTTAACCAAACGCTATTCTATCTGTGCAATCCGTGAAGAAGCTATCAACCTTTTAGAACTAGGCGTTATTGCACTCGATCAGCCTTTACGAATTTTATTTGAATACTTGCCAGCTAGAGAATGGAGTATGATTGAGTGCGAACTTGAAAGATATGATTATTTCTTGCGCGATCGCATTATTGATTTAGTAGGTGAAATCAGTTGGGAAAGTGATTAAAGACAAGTTCTAAGAAACTTTTCTCAAGTTAGAGATGGATATTTGTGCGATCGCCGAGCAAGATTTACAGGTAGTATCTCAGCTATATGTCTCGGTATTTAGTGGCCCACCTTGGAATGAAGATTGGGAATTCACTTGGGCATACGAGCGATTGCAATGGATTTATCAGTCTAAAGGTTTTGTGGGATACATTGCCATAAATGACGATCAAACTCTTGGGGCAATTATGGGTCATTTTGTCCCGTTTAAAGGTAATAAAGGTTTTGAAATAGTTGAATTATTAGTAGCTACTCATCACCAAAATCAAGGCATTGGCAACAAATTATTGACCAAACTGGAATTAACTCTCCAGCAAGATAATTATGATAATACCTGGTTACTAACTGCAAAAGATTCTGATGCAGAGTCTTTTTATTCAAAGCATAGTTATCAAAGAGAGCGTAAAATAGTTTTACTTAATAAAGAACTATAAAAACTTTTGGTAGTTATTTAGTGAATCAGATTGATTGGCATCAGTTAGCAGCTTTATATCGTCAAAAACATCTCAATAGCCGATTAAAAGAAGGTGGCAAAAGTTATCAAGATGGTAATTTTGGTACTCCTATTTTTCCTGATAATTTAAAACTGAGAAAATATCAACATCAAGCAGTAGCTAACTGGCTAGAAAATAAGGGTAGGGGAACTCTTAAGATGGCAACAGGTAGTGGCAAAACTATCATTGCTTTAGCGATCGCCCAAGAACTTTATCAGCAGATTAGCTTGCAGGTACTCTTAATAGTTTGCCCAACTCAGCATTTAGTTTCCCAATGGTCAAGAGAATGTTTAAAGTTCAACCTTCAGCCGATTACTGCCATGATGCGGGTAAGTAACTGGCAAGGAGAATTATCAAACCAGTTATATAATTTACCAAACTCAGCTCAATCTTTTTTAACCATCATTACCACAAACTCAACTTTAATTAGTGATGGTTTTCAATCTCAGCTTAAATACTTTCCTGCCAAAACCTTAATAGTGGGAGACGAAGCACACAACTTAGGTTCATCTGTGATCGAATCTTATTTACCTCGTAATATAGGCTTGCGTTTAGCTCTTTCGGCTACTCCAGAAAGACAGTACGATGAACTAGGTACAGAAGCGCTATTAAACTATTTTGGGACAATCCTTCAGCCAGAATTCACCTTAGCCGATGCCATTAAACAGGGTGCATTAGCTCATTATCTCTACTATCCCGTATTTGTTAAACTAACAGCCTCTGAAGCATTGACATATGCTCAACTTACCAAACGAATTGGCTGGACTTTAAACAAAAATCCTAGTTTTCAGGGTAATGATACTTTAACCTCTTTATTAAATAAGCGATCGCGTTTAATTGCCAATGCAGCAAATAAACTAACCTGTCTTAAGGAATTAATGAGATCGAGATTAAATACTACCCATACTATTTTTTATTGTGGTGATGGACATTTAGACGATGATACACGCCAAATTGATGCAGTTACGCACCTATTAGGCAAAGAGTTAGGCTATCGCGTTAATACCTATACTACCGATACGCCTTTAGAAGAAAGAGAACGTTTACGTCGTCAATTCGAGTCTGGAGAGTTACAGGGTTTAATTGCGATTCGTTGCTTAGATGAAGGTGTCGATATACCTGCCATTAAAACTGCCGTAATCCTTGCAAGCAGTAGTAATTCTCGTCAATTTATTCAGCGTCGTGGCAGAATTTTGCGTCCTCATCCTAGTAAGCAGCAAGCCACACTATTCGATACGATCGTCATCCCGCCAAATTTAGATCGAGATACTTGGGAAGTAGAAAAGAACCTCTTACGTAAAGAACTACGGCGGTTTATCACCTTTGCCGAATTGGCTGATAATGCCGAAGAAGCAACAACACAGCTATTGAAACTGCAAGAACACTATGAACTATAAACAATAACATTGTTACTAATCCCCAAAACGAAACTCTGTCTCTCCTGGTACTGCTGCGCGGAAGTCAGAAGTCGCAAGTCATACCAACTCTCTATGAAAATGCACTAAATCAAATTTTATCCTTTGCGTCTTTGCGTCTTTGCGCGAGATTTACAATCATAATATTAAGTGCAACTTTAAAGAGAAATAGTACAAACCCTATTTTTGTACTATAATACTTGAGTACTGTAGAAAGTAAGATTTAATTTTATGCCTATTAGTCCAGAGTTATTATCTTTTTTGCACGAGTATTTAGACGCATCTCTAAAATTAGAGAACAATATATTAATTTGGCCATTTACAGTGTGGGGAAAACTAAACAATCCCAAAGGAAATCTTATTGTTGAGGTTGTTAGCTATGAAAGTAAATGGAAAAATAAATTAAAACTATTAGTATATAATCAAGATGAAAAATATCAACAAACTAAATTAGAAGAGTTAAAACTTTTATTTTTAGAAATAAATAAAGCTGAAGAAAGATTTTCTGTTAAGGCAGATATTATGCAAAGTTCATCATTTTTCATATCTTTCCTTTCTATATTGTTTACTGTGTGGAGTAAATTTGTATTCGGAAATAACATTTCCATGCAAGTTTTAGTTTTACTATTATTATATTTTTTAAGTATATATATTTTTTCAAATTCCTGGTATTATAAAAGGCTTACATCATATACTAAATGCTTAGGGAAAACAGCACAAGAAGTTATAGATTGCTTTTCAACAGACAATAACATTTTTACTAATCCCTAAGACGAAACTCTGTCTCTCCCAGTCCAATCTATGAACTTCTACCTACTTGAATATTTCTCACCCTCACAGGAACACAGGCATGGGTCATTTGGGCAATCTGCATCGGTTCGCCTTTTCCGCACATATTAGTTCCACACTGAACTAGTTCAGATTCACCACCAAGGGCATCAATACTGTTCCAGAAGTCGGTAGTCATACTGTGGTAGGTAACATTCTTCAGCATTCCCGTAATTTTGCCGTTTTTCACCTGCCAGAAGGCATCTCCGCCAAACTGAAAGTTACGACGCTGTTGATCGATGGAATAACTGCCAATACCGTCAATGAGAATACCGTCTTCAGTGTCAGCAATCATTTCTTCGAGAGTTGCAGTGTGGCTATCTCCAGGCTTTCCTGGTTCTAAACCTAAATTGGGAATACGCACCATCGGCGTACTCGACCAACTATCAGCAAAGGCACTACCGTTACTGCTTCCTCTACCTAAGCGAAAAGCGGTTTCACGATCTGTCAGGTAGTCGTTAAGAATACCGTCTTTAACTACATACCAACGTTGTGCGGGAACACCCTCATCATCATAAGGCATAGTGCTACGACCTTGAGGTTGAGTGCGATCGGCTACTAGATTTACCCAAGGGGCAGCATATTGTAGTTTATGTAGGTTGTCCGTGGTGGCAAAACTAGTCCCTGCAAAGTTAGCTTCGTAACCGTATACTCGGTCAAGTTCGGTAGGGTGTCCGACAGATTCGTGAATAGTTAAGAATAAATTACTGGGTTTTAAAATGAGAGTTGTTTTGCCATCTGCTGTAAATTCTGGGGCGTAAACTTTGGCGATCGCTTCCTCGGCTACTCGTTCGATATTACCCAATAGATCGGCGCTGTCAACATGTTCATAGCCAATATTAAGGGGTGGACGTTCATAATTTCTGCCTTTGGCATCCCCATTAGCGATCGCTGTACAGCCCATGCCAGGATAGCTACGATAGAGGGTTTGTTCGATTACTGAACCTACAGTAGAGGCGAATATTTTGTCTTCTTGGGCAAAACTGAGGAAGGAATAGGCTTTTTTGATGCCCTTGTCTCCATAGCTTAAAAATTGCTCGTTAATCTTGAGCAGCAACTCCGCTTTCTCTTGAATCGGCACTTCAAAAGGATTAATTTTAATTGGTGTAGTGTAGCGCTCCTGATATGCCTCTACAGGCACTAGCTTGACAGGCTCTTGTTGAGTTAAACGACTACCTTTGGCAGTTTCCACAGCTAAGTTAACAATCCGCGTGATTTCTGCTGGAGTAATTCGATGAGAAGCCACAAAACCCCATGCACCGTCTAACAGCACTCTTATTCCAAAACCTGAGCTAACGTTGTCACTAAGACGATTTAAAGAGCGATCGCTCGCCGATAAGTTTTGGTTTCGATAGTGACAAATCCGAATATCGCCATATTCACAACCCGCCTGACGAATTAGATTTACAGCGAGAAGAGCTAATTCTTTGGATTCTTTGGTAGTTGTTTGAATTGGGGCTTGTATCATTGGTGCTTTAAGTGTTGATTTAGATATATCTTAAACAAAAGCTTTGGGGAATGAGTCAAACAAAGCATGAAGTTTGAAGGAAGCTAGCTTTCTTTTTTTCTGCAAAATAAAAGCCCCGTCGTGAACTTCATACTTCATACTTCATACTTCATACTTCATACTTCATACTTCATACTTCATACTTCATACTTCATACTTCATACTTCAAAGTTAGACACTGATTTGAGCTATCTACTACCAATATTTCCGACCTAACTTTAATCTCAGTCTTGCTAAACTCAGGTTTTGGTCGAATTCTTACTAAAAAGTAGCCTTGGGTATTCTGGGGTGCCAGGGTGTATTTTGGCTCGGTAATGACACACCAAGTTAGAGGTAAACTAGAGCGATCGTAAAGAGTGAAGTAAATATCAAACTGCTCGATAATTTCCGATGCTGTGACAATTTGGAGAGTTTGTTTAGCGTCTAAATAATTATAGGCAAAATGGGTCGCAGGAGCGCCAACGGGTAAGTATTCCCTACGGACAAAAGATTCTGGTAGATAGTTACGCAGCTTCAAGATCGTAAATATATAGTAGTGGAGGCTGGAGTAAAACCAGTTTTTAGCGTTAATTAAATCATGGTAGTAGTTATTGATATCACCAGGGATATTATAAGGTTCAACAAATAATTGCTCGTCTATTTTTATTGCTGGATAGTTAATAGTATCAGCACGATTATAATAGCGAACTCCTAGAGAATATTTACCCGCAGGCAACTTAATTGTCTGCCAAGAATTAGCGGGATCTAATTGCTCTGATTCGAGGCTGGTAACGGTTTTATAGCCAGGGAAACTATACACTACTGCAATCCAAGAACGAGCAGACTGATTAGCAGTTTTAGTATCAATAGCGATCGCTTCTGTAACTTTAAAAGGGCCTAAAGTACCAATAATGGCATGTGTGTTCCACCTCGGCCCTTTGGTCATCAAAACGGGTAAAATCAACGGAGCTTTAATCATCTTCGCCGACAATACGCGCCACTGGGAAGCCTTCTTTTTATTCAGCGCCAGATAAACCGTAAACAAATTACCGATCGCAAATTTAACTATCTTATTGAAGACAAAAGATAAGCAAGCTAAAGGAATTTCCCACAATAACCAGATTTTATCCATTAGTTTCATAGTCTAAGGGCGATCTTTTATCAACGTAGTTGTTATTAGTCACTATTTAAAACCTTACACCGAAATCTGAAACTAGATGCACCGCCAGAATAAAACTTCGATTCCTAGACGGACAGTCTTATAATCAAAATATTTAAAACAAATGAACAACCCAAAAATTAAAAACTAATTGATAAAATACCTTGAGCAAAAAATGTTAACTATTGGAACTCAAAAGAGCGATCGCATTACGACAATTACCGACACAACTTGGGTTGAATATATTGCCTTAGATTTGCCCAGTAAAAGAGTCTCATTTCGCAAAGGAGTAATTACCATCGTGTCTCCAGGTAGAAACCATGAAATGATTGGTGATTATATTAGGTCAATTATTTGGGCTTATTGTCGTAAAAACAACCTCGCTTTGTTTCCTTACAATCAAACTACCCTCAAAGCAGAGGGCAAAGAAGCAAAAGAGCCTGATGTGGCTTACTGCTTTGGTGTAGATAAAGATAAGCCAGACTTGGCTGTGGAAGTCAACTTGACATCTGGTAGTATTGATGACCTAACCAAATACCAATATTTAAAAATTGCCGAAGTCTGGCTTTGGGAAGAAAATAGAATTAAATTCTTTGCCTATCAAACGGATGGGTATTTAGAATTAACAAGAAGCAATTTTTTACCTAGTTTACACAGCGATCGTGTAACAGAAATTGTCAATAGTTGCTTTGGCAAAAGCCTTTTAGAAGTTGAAGTAATAATTAATACAGAAAAAGAAAGTTAATTAATAATTATTTAAAAGTTTGTAACTTACTAAAAGAATAAGCACCCATCAGCGCACCCCAAGTTCCTTTTCCAGTTACAAGATCGATACCTTTGTCATAAGTTAGCAACTCGTTGGCTGTAGCTTTGAAGCCCAGAAAAACCTGAAAAGTATTACCTTGATAAGTAACACTACAGGGTTCATCTGTCACTGGAGCAGTTGTAAAACAGTATCCGTTAGCTAATTCTTGAGTAGCAACTTTAAGCGTACAGTTGGGTAAAAACTTAATTTTATCTGGAGTAATCTGGGCAATTAAAGCTTGATTTTGTCCCGCGCCTCTACCAGTAGCCAGATCCTCAAACATATAGAATTCTACCTCAATATTTTCTCGTTCTCGTAAACGCAAAATTCTCGGACGATAAGGTTGATCTAGCTGAAGAATATTAGCCTGTTCCGCAAATAGAGCAATGCTATCGTCGGTAAAAATAGGTACTGGACGAATCCACAGGCGCAAATTAACGAACCAAGCGGGTTGTTCTATCGCTTGGGATTGATTACTAAATTCTCCAGCTAAATAGTTAGCTAGTGCAGTCAGTTGAGGAGAAAAATGCATTTAATCAATAAAATCAATAAAGTTGTTTGATGCTGATTATCTTAGGACATTAAACGAGAAGTATTGGCATAGATCTATTCCCAACTCCGTCAAAGGTATCAACAAAACTAACAAAAGAAGAAAGTCTGGAGGCTATTACGCTAAACCAGAAGCGATCGCACGATGTTTGAAGAAACATTTGATGACGCGATGGAAGAGGCAACCTATGAAGCTTTTGAAGGCAAGCTCAGTATAGAAGAGTTGGCAGCTAAGTTAGATCGCCAGCAAATCATTGATAGGGCGATCGCTTTATGTACTAAAAATGTGTAATGTATCTGAACGGTTTAATTTATAATAGTTTACAAAACTATAAAAAGATATTATCAAAACATATGAACGGTACCAACGGACAATTAGAACGCCTCATTGCTCTGGCGGAAGATGAGCTAGCCGTATATAGTACCGATGCTCGCAAGATTGAAAAATTAAGACGTAAAATTGGTCTTTCTCTAAATGCTAGACAACAAAAAGAAGTTAAGGAAGAATTGCTAGAATTAATGCCCAAAGGCTGGTTCGGTAAGCTAATTGAAGAACAGCGTCAGACTGTAGCTTTACCTTTTTGGGGAATTGCGGGATTAGGATTATTATTTGGTATTTCCTTACGCCAGCCTGTTGATTTCCTTGCGCCAGCTATCGGCATTCCCCTGGCGATCAATATTCAAAAATGGGGCTGGAATTTACAAGCCAAACGAATTCTGCTCAAAACTCTAGAAGAAATTGAGGAACGCATCAAGCAACCAGTTAAAGAGTAAGGGACGTTCCATGGAACGTCCGTACAGAAGTCAGAAGTCAGAAGTCAAAAGTACCACAAGGGTATAACATCAAAAGTCAAATTAATATTGACAAACATCTTCCCTAATTTCAACTTTAATAGAAGTTTCAGGCTGTTCTTTATGGCAATATTCTTCTAACTCTTCGCTCAACTCTTCTAGCTTTTGGCTGACTCCTTCAATTTCTTGGTTCACCTCTTTAACTGCATTACTCTCAAATTCTTCGGTAATGTCGTTTAATCGTTGAGTAGAAATATCTACACATTTTTGCTCAACACGAATATAGGTTTCGTAAGGACAACTGTTCTCAGCCTTGACATGGTAATTGACAAATAAGGGTAAGCATAGCGCTACTAGAGGTAAAGTAATTTTAATTTGATTGGTTTTTTCTTGAGTAGCCATAATTCAACCTGAAGCAAATAACATTTTTACGTCCTCAATGATTCAACCTTGACTAATTTTGAGCTATTTTGCATTGATCTAAATCACAGTAAAAAGTAAGCCAGTAGTGATGATTTGTGAAGCTGCTTAAAAGATACTGCAAGGTTAGTCATGCTCAAGATTAATTACAAAACTAACTAAGATAGACATGTCATGACTACAAAATACTTACAGTGGAATCCAGAGGACTATGCGAAAAATTCAGATGCTCAATTAAAGTGGGCGCGATCGCTGACTAAAGGCTTAAACTTAGCAGAATACCAGTCTATTCTGGACGTGGGATGTGGTGACGGGAAGATTACTGCTGACTTTGCCGCTACTTTGCCTCAAAGCCGAATCGTCGGCGTAGATAGTTCACCTGAAATGATTGCTTATGCTGCTGAGAAATATCCCCACAGCCACTATCCTAATCTTACTTTTGCTTGCGTTGATGCGCGATCGCTTGATTTTAATCAAGAGTTTGATTTAGTTTTCTCCAACGCCACTCTTCACTGGGTAAACGATCATCAAACATTTCTCAAGGGTGCGAAAACAGCGTTAAAAGAGCGGGGAAAATTAATTATTTCCTGTGGGGGAAAAGGTAATGCAGCCCAAGTTCTAGATACTTTTGCCCAGTTAACGGCTATGGATTTGTGGAAGCCTTATTTTGCAGATTTTGATAACCCTTATTTCTTTTATGGACTTGAAGATTATCAAACATGGCTACAACAATCTGGCTTTGCTGTTAAACGCCTAGAATTAGTTCCCAAAGACATGACTCATCAAGGGGAAGTAGGATTAGCTGGCTGGATACGCACCACCTGGATGCCTTTTACTAAATATGTACCAGAATCTCAGCGTGACGATTTTATTGCTCAATTTGTTGAGTTATATCTAGCTAAAAACCCTTTGGATACTCAAGGATTGAGTCATGTTTCTATGGTTAGGTTAGAAGTTAATGCCGATCAAGCTGAGTTTGAGTTTTGTTGTTGATGTAATACTAAATTTTATTAGTAGAGGTAGTTATCAACAATTAATATATAAGTGACCCAGACAAGAATTGGCTTAAATCTCTGGGTAATCAAAACTAATTATGACTAACCGATCTTTTCCATGGCGCAATTTTATCGTCACTATCTGTCTAAGCTTTATACTTATAAGCCTGACCTATGTATTCCCGACAAGCAATCAACCATTGCTGGCTCAATCGGATCTCAATCTTCAATCCGATATTATTTCCCTTCAGGCACGTATTAGCCGTTTAGAACAAGAAGTAAGCAGCCTTAGAAGCTCTAATTCTAGATCCCTTGAGCTGACTCCTCCGAAACCAAATCAGCCTCCTACTCCGCCCAAGGATCGCACGATAATAGGTAACCCTCCCGCAGTTGACGGACAGGTGGTTGGACGCAGCGATCCTTTATACGCAAGATTGGCGACATTATTAGTTGAACTCAAAGAAGAAGTTAGGAGTCTCGATCGCCGTTTGACAAAAATTGAGCAAACTACCCCTTAAAGCAATCTTCTTTTGCTCAAGTTAATATTTCTAAAATCGGGCAAGCAAATTTATTGTAGCCCTGCCTGTCCTAAGTTTAAGTGTAAACACTGATATTTACTATAAATTCTTTTATATTTATAATCTTGTTTTAAAATTAAAAAACACAAGTTTTAGTTAAATAAAAATGTTTAATTGACTTTAACAGCGATCCCGAAGGGTAGACCGAGCATAATCGCCCGTAAGATCGTCCTCTCATTAGTTTAAATCGGGTAACCTAAACCTCCAAAACAATAAAAACAATAGTTATAAACATCGTCAACTGTAAATTATGACTATAACTCCTGCACAGGAAGCGATCGCCAATTTAATCAATCTAGCAGAACGCGGAGAAATTGATCCCTGGGATGTTCCTGTGATTAGCATCATTGATCGATTTTTGGCTGAACTAGGCTTAATCGGAGAAACAGAATCTCCACAACAGGAGGCAGATTTACCCCGTTCTGGTCAAGCTTTTCTGTGGGCATCGATGTTAGTACTGCTCAAAGCTGATAGTCTTAATCAAATAGAAGAGGAACTAGAGGATATAGATGCAGATGATTTTTTTGCTGAAGAAATTTATCTAGATCCCGAAAAACGATCATTACCTGCTAATTTAGAACAGCATTTGCGTCGTCGGACTTCGGTTCAACCAATCAACAAACGTCGAGTTACCCTACAGGAGTTGATCGAACAGCTAGAGCATATTGCCGCAGAGATTGAGGCTGTTACCACCGATGGCTCTCCCCGTCGCACGCAACGTTCTCGTAGTGCTGCCATAAAAGCGATCGCACAACTTGCCCACAATGAAAATTTAACGGAGTTAGCAGCCCAGCTAGAAAATTTTCTGCATCTTAATTTGTCACATTTATCGCCCAACCAAGATTATGTAGACTGGGAACAGCTACTACAAAAATGGCAAATTGACAAATTAGCCAAAGCGGAAGTCAAAGAACACTTAAATTCAGATCGGGCAGGGGTCTTTTGGGCATTGCTGTTGCTTTCGGCACAGTCGAAAGTGGAACTATTTCAAGAAGAGTTTTACCAAGATTTAAGTATCCGCCCTTTAAATTCGTGTCTGCCAACTTGATTCTTCGGTGAACATTGTTGATACACTGGAATAGTTTAAACAGTTATTTTTAAGTCTGGTTGAGGAGAAGCTTGAATGAAGGCCATGATTTTGGCGGCTGGCAAAGGCACTCGCGTTCGTCCCATAACATACACAATCCCAAAACCCTTAATTCCGATCTTACAAAAACCAGTCATGGAGTTTTTATTAGAACTGCTGCGACAGCATGGTTTCGATCAAATCATGGTCAACGTCAGTCACCTTGCCCATGAAATTGAAGGATATTTTCGTGATGGTCAACGTTTTGGTGTAGATATTGGCTATTCTTTCGAAGGTAGCATTGTTGATGGTAAATTGGTCGGCGAAGCAGTAGGTTCTGCTGGTGGATTACGCAAAATTCAGGATTTTAATGCTTTTTTTGATGATACATTTGTAGTTCTTTGTGGTGATGCTCTCATCGATCTGGATCTAACCGCAGCCGTCAAGCAACATCGAGCAAATGCCGCGATCGCTACTGTAGTTACTAAAAAAGTGCCTAAAGAAGATGTTTCCAGCTACGGTGTGGTGGTGACGGATGACAATGGCAGAATTAAATCTTTCCAAGAAAAACCTTCGGTCGAGGAAGCTTTAAGTACTGATATTAATACAGGTATTTATATTTTCGAGCCAGAAATATTTGATTATATTCCTCCCAAACAAGAGTTTGATATTGGAGGAGAATTATTTCCCAAGCTCGTGGAAAAAGAAGCACCCTTCTATGCTGTTTCGATGGATTTTGAATGGGTTGATATTGGGAAAGTTCCTGACTACTGGCAAGCTGTTCGGGGTGTCCTCACCAGAGAAATCAAAAACGTCAATATTCCTGGTACAGAAGTTGCCCCTGGAATCTATACGGGTTTAAATGTTGCGGTCAATTGGGATAAGGTAGATATTCAAGGACCTGTTTACATTGGCGGCATGACCAAAATTGAAGATGGTGCAAAAATTGTTGGTCCAGCCATGATTGGTCCTAATTGCTATATCTGTAGCGGGGCAACAGTAGATAATAGCGTGATTTTTGAATATTCTCGTTTGGGAGAAGGAATTCGCTTGGTTGATAAACTGGTATTTGGGCGCTACTGTGTCGATAAAACTGGGGCGGCGATCGATCTACAGGCTGCTGCTTTGAATTGGCTTATCACAGATACCCGTAATAATCCTTCCGAACACGAACTAGGTGAGCATAAGGTAATTCAGGATTTTCTGAAAGAAGATAATTAGATTGTTTGATTGGGCGTTCCTTAAATTAGAGAACGTCGATTAAAAATCACCTAGTCTAGGTTATGTTTCTAAACGGTTTTCCCAGCTAGTTTGCAATCTCAAAGCGAACAAATTAAGAATTGCCTGTAATTTTATAACTTTTATTGATATAATTACATAGTCTTGATGGGCTATAACTCAGTTGGTTAGAGTGTCACATTGACATTGTGGAAGTCGGCAGTTCGAGTCTGCCTAGCCCAACTCCTCGCTAGCGCTCGTCGTTCTTGATTCTCCTTGCCGACTTCACAACGACAAAGCGCCACTCTTGCTCAAAACTTGCTCACTTAGGAGAATAACCTAACTAGCCAAGCGAGTAAATAGAGTACATAGATACCCCAATTATTTAAGCGCTTAATAAAAACAGGGCATTATAGCACCTGTTTTTGGTTCTCTAAAACTATTTTGCTGATAAGTCTAATCTCAGGCTAGGTACTGTATAGCTATACAGA
>JAAUOU010000123.1 GCA_012034765.1 Pleurocapsaceae cyanobacterium CSU_1_1
ATATATGCTGGGAGTGGGTCGAAAAATTAATGAAAAGAGCTCTCAATAAATTGCCATTTTATCTCAAAGGTCTTAAAGCTATGAAGCACATACAGAGTATCGTTTAGCGGGGTTGTCACCCCGTCAGAAAACGGAGTTTCTTCCTGCCTATTCTCCTGAATTACAGCCTGCTGAGCGATTATGGTCATTAGTTGATGAAGCGATCGCCAACGAGAATATAGAAAGTATTGACGAACTCGAAGAAAGACTATCAAAGCGTTGTTGTGTTCTCAGTCAAATGACGGAAGAAATTAAAAATCTAACTGATTATCATTGGTTCAAATATGGCTAGTTTTATATAACCTCTATCAATCGGATTTAGTATAACAAACTGTTTTGGTTGTCTTAGGAATTCAAGTAAATTAGTTTCAGTTGCTTTCATAATTAAAAGAAAATATATTACTCGTATATGATTAGTAGTTATTACTATATTTCCCTTAAATAATGCTCAAGCTACTAAGTAGTATTACTTAAAAATCAATAATTAAACACTTTATATTATCAATTAATAGCTATCCTAAAAAATTAGCTCCGCATCGGAGCTAAAAACAAGATCGCAATTCATATTCAAATCAGCAACTAAGTGCTAAAGTATCTCGCAACAGGATGATAGGTAATAATCGCCGTAGTAGACTGTTCAGGATAGAGTTGCTCACTTTCATCCATATACATATTGATCCGCTTAGTATCAAGTAAATCTAACTGCTTAAACTGATCCTCAATGTTAGGGCAAGCAGGATAACCAAAACTATAGCGAGAACCTCGATAGCGCTGTTGGAGGATATCGCGGATGCTGCTGGCTTCTTCCGAGGCAAAGCCTAATTCTTGTCTAATTCTGGCATGAGTCCATTCGGCTAATGCTTCTGCCATCTGAACTGCCATACCGTGGAAGTAAAGGTAATCTGTATAGTTATCCGCTTGGAATAGTTTTTGGGCGTATTCTGTAGCAATTTCTCCCACTGTCACCGCCTGCATCGGAAAAACATCAACTTGACCAGACTCTTTGCTGGCAAAGAAGTCGGCGATACAGAGACGTTTACCCGAACTTTGACGGGGAAATTCAAAAGATGTTATCGGTTCTGGTAGGGGCGAACGGCTGTTCGCCCCTACAGGGTATATGTATAATGTATTTCCCTCAGCATTACAGGGAAAATAACCGTAAATCACTGTGGGATGTAAGAGATTATCGGCAATAATGCGTTGTTGCCATTCCTCTAAAATAGGCTGAACTTTCCGCGCTAGAAATTCATCATATTCTTGTCGTGATTGCTCTTTGGGTTTGCGGAATTGCCACTGTCCGACAAATAAAGCTTGCAAGTCTAAATAGGGAAATACTTCCTCTAGAGGAATAGTTGCGGGTTCAAGGATTTTGCTCCCCCAGAAAGGAGGTGTCGGGCGATCTACATCTAAGCTAACTTCTTCGGAACGTTTAGTGTCAATTACGGCAGGTTCTTGTTTTTTGCTGACTTCATCCACAAAGATTTTATCTTGGTTCTCTCCCTCAAAAGGCACTTGTTCTGAAGCACCATCTAAGGCAAGATCATCTGCTTCATTTAAAAATCCCTTGAGATTATCCCAATTGTTTTCTGCCTTGGCGGGCATTAACTTATCCATGAAATGTAAATCTGCAAAGGCATCCTTGCCATAGATCACCTTGCCTTTGTAGGCATTCTGACAATCTTGATTAACAAACTTAGGTGTTAAAGCAGCACCCCCCAGAATTACGGGAATAGTAATTCCTTTTTCGTTAAAGGTTTCCAAGTTATCTTTCATAAAAGCGGTGGATTTAACCAGCAATCCACTCATGGCAATACAGTCTGGTTGATGTTCTTCGTAGGCTTGGATAATATTTTCTACCGATTGTTTGATGCCCAGGTTAATTACTTTATAACCATTGTTGGAGAGAATAATATCTACTAGGTTTTTGCCAATGTCGTGAACGTCTCCTTTAACGGTGGCGATGATAAATTTACCTTTACCACTATCGTCAGCCACTTCTTTATCCATGTAGGGTTCTAGGTGGGCGACGGCAGCCTTCATGGTTTGAGCCGATTGCAGCACGAAAGGGAGTTGCATTTGTCCTGAACCAAATAGTTCGCCGACAACCTTCATCCCATCCAACAAGAAGGTGTTAATGATCTCTAAGGGGGGATACTGTCCTCGTGCTTCATCCAAAGCTTCATCTAGTCCAATCCTTTCCCCATCGATGATGTGCTGTTTTAGGCGTTCTTCAATAGGCAGATTTTTATCTACTGCCTCGGATTTTTTGATTTTCTTACCAGCAAAGAGAGTGGTTAATTCCCCCAAGGGATCGTAGGTACAAATATCACCGTCAAACTCCCGTTGGTCATAGATTAAGTCGCGGCAAATTTTTTGATGTTTAGGATCAATTTTAGACAGAGGTAGAATCTTGCTGGCATTGACGATCGCCGAATCCAATCCCACCTGCATACATTCATGAAGGAAGACGGAATTTAATACCTGTCTAGATGCTAGATTCAGACCAAAGGAAACATTAGAAACCCCTAGCAGGACATGACAACCTGGTAACTCTGCTCGAATTCTTTTTGTCGCTTCTACCGTTGCTTTGGCGTTTTCACGGTCTTCTTCAATCCCAGTCGAGACGGGTAAAGCCAGAGGATCGAAAAAGATTTCTTCGGGGCGGATACCATATTCTATTGCTGCATCATAGGCACGTTTAGCGATCGCAAACTTTTTATCCGCCGTTCGCCCCATACCATCTTCATCGATCGTACCAATAACTATACCTGCACCGTATCTTTTAGCTAGCTCTAATACCTGATAAAATCTTTCTTCTCCGTCTTCATAATTAGTAGAGTTGAGGATACACTTACCCCCAGCAACCTTTAACCCTGCCTCCATTTTCGTCCATTCAGTGGAGTCCAACATCAGCGGTAGCGTGACATTATTAACCAAGCGAGAGGCTAGTTCCTTCATGTCTTTTTCGCCGTCTCGTCCCACATAGTCTACATTGACATCGAGAATGTGCGCCCCTTCTTTGACCTGAGATTTGGCTAAAGCGACTAAACTATCCCAGTCTTCCTCGTTAAGCAGAGTACGACATTGCTTAGAACCACTGGCATTTAATCTTTCCCCCACGATTAGGAAGGAATTATCTTGAATATAGGGTTGAGTACTATAAATTGAAGCAGCGGAGGGTTCGTAATGAGGATGTCTTTCTTTGGGGGTTAAATCTGCTGATATTTCCGCTAGAGACTTGATGTGATCGTAACGAGTTCCACAACAGCCACCAATGATTTGCACTCCCAAATCTTCGACGAAGTGCATCAACGCCATGCGCAGTTCTAACGGCGTTAACTTATAGTGCGCCTGTCCGCCAATGTTCTCTGGCAATCCAGCATTCGGCACACAGGACACCACAAACGGGGAATGTTCTGATAGGTGTTTAATATGCTCTTTCATTAGGTCGGGGCCAGTAGCACAGTTTAGACCTAAAATATCGATGGGAAAGGGTTCTAAAATTGCTAAAGCTGATTCCATGGTTGAACCAGAAAGCATTGTCCCCATTTGTTCCATGGTCACGGATACCATCAAGGGACGGCGATCGCCTTTGGCTTTAAACACTTCTTCAATACCGTTGAGCGCTGCTTTAATCTGCAACACATCCATGCAGGTTTCAACTAAGAATAAATCTACTCCACCGTCATATAATCCTTCTGCCTGTTCTTTGTAGTTAATCAGCAACGTATCATAATCAATATGTCCCAAGGTAGGAAGCTTAGTTCCAGGCCCCATCGAACCCGCTACAAACCGAGGTTTTCAGGAGTAGAATACTCTTCTGTCAGCTTTTTAGCCAATTGGGCAGCAGCTTTATTAAGATAGTAAGCTTGGTCAGCCAAATCATACTCAGCTAAGACAATGGATGTTCCACCAAAGGTATCAGTTTCAATAATATCTGCCCCAGCTTCTAAAAAGCCACGGTGAACTGTGGCTACTGCTTCGGGTTTGGTATGGACTAAATATTCGTTACATCCCTCGTATTTCTCTCCACCAAAGTCTTCGGCGGTAAGGTTTTGAACTTGAAGGTTTGTTCCCATCGCACCATCCAAAACTAATACAGGACGATTGGGACTGTGAAGACGATCTAAAAAGAGGCTGTTCATTGCTAGCGACTGCTGATCAACAGGTTAAGTTACATTAAGTCCCATTATATGAACTTATTAGAATAATAGGAATTTATCTTTTGGAGTCTGGATCAGTAAGAATCTGACTAAAAGCTTATTTTTAGGAATAGAATTTTTCTCAGTGCCTTAAAGGATATTTATTTGCTCAACCAATGACAACAGAAGAAGCGATTGCTTTTATCTTGCAGAATGAATTAAAGCAGAGCATCCATTAGGTTCATGATTTTAATGCTTTGGGTTGATATTTCTGAGTCTTCACTGTTTAAGTCGGTTTCTAATAGTCCTTTGAGGGCAATTAACTTCATGCTGTTTTCCGCTAAAGTATCAGCGATCGCCTGACCCGCCTTGAGATAGCCCACCGCTCCTAAATCCATCAATGCCGAACGACGTAGCTGTAGGTCGTCTCCAGACAATGCTTGAATCAGCATCTCGCCATACTGTTCTTTTCTGGTTAACTGATACATCGCTCTGGCAGCAGCATATTTTACTTTTTCAGTTGAATGCTCAGTAAATGGCTCGATCACTTCTATTGCGTCTGTTGCGCCTAATGTACCTAAAGCTTCGATTACGGCTTCATAAGGCTGCACTAAGTGGGGTTTACCTGGGACTCTCGTAGCCTTGGCTATTCCTCCATCTAGCAGTTTGATTAATATCGGCACACACCTGGAATCTTCCAAGCATTCTAGCGCTTGAGCAGCAGCTTCTCTAACGTAATAGTCGGGGAATTTTAAACAGCGAATCAATGGCTCAACTGCCTGCTTATCCCCTAGTTTACCCAAGGCTCTGGCTGCATTACGACGCAGAGGATACCCCCCATCAGGCGCGCGATCTTGTTCATCTTCTAAGGCTGTTAATAAAGCAGCGATCGCTTCTGGATCTTTGATTCTAAACTTGCCCAGCCACCAGGCGGCATAATAGCGCGCTCCTAAATCTTCTTTTTGGTTGAGATTGGCGAGCGCCTGTTCTAAGGTTAACTGCTCGGCTTCACTTGAATTGCTTGAATTGTTAAAATCATCCATTCTGATAAAAAAGCTTACGGCTTATAGCTTATAGCTACGATCAAAACAACAATACTCAGAAAAGTAAACAAATACTAGCTTGCTTGCTGGCATTGGCATACTCCTCTGAGTATCGCTTGATGAGTCAAAATACTTGAACCTCATCTGTTACCTGTCACTTAAGCACAGGTTGACGACTAATCGCAATCAAGTCATTTAGTCTTAGCTAAGTGTGTTAATCGCGTAGTCAAGATAGCTATTTGCTTCAGTAGCAGGATCGCCACTCAAGCCATGGTTGCTCTTGATGTATTTTAGAGCTTCAATGTACCAGCTAGGAGATAGTTCGTAAGCACGGTTGATTTCGTCTAAACCTGCTACTAAGTATTCATCCATAGGGCCAGTTCCGCCAGAAACCAAGCAGTAAGTTACCATTCTGAGGTAGTAACCAATGTCACGAGAACATTTTGCTTTACCAGTAGGAGTGGAAGCGTAGTTAGAGCCAGGAGTGGTAGTAGTATAGGGGAATTTAGCATATACTGCGTTAGCTGCGCCGTCAATTAAGCTCTGAGATTTGCTGGTTAAAGCTTTTGCTGCTTCTAAAGAAGCATTAGCTTGCTTGAAGCGACCAAAAGCAGTCTGGATTTCAGTGCTGCTTAAGAAACGACCCTGGGAATCAGCAGAAGATACTGCTTCGGTTAAAGGAGTTTTCATGATTGTGATCTTTCTCTTGTTTTACTAATTTTTTCTATACAACCAAAGGTTGAGATTCGCTTGTCAACAGAGCAAATATGCCTGCTGAATTAACCTACTGAAGCAGCAGCACGGTCGAAGTAGCCAGCGATTTCAGAAGAAATGGCGCTACAGTCACCAGGAGTAATACCGTTAGTGTCGTTAATAATTGCTAGTGCAGCTTCCTTCATTTTCTGAACGCCAACAGCAACAGAAGCTCCAGGAGTACCCAAAGCTAGATAAGTTTCACGTAGTCCATTTAGACAACGATCTTCTAACACACTCGCATCACCAGTGAAGATAGCGTAAGTGATATAGCGCAAAATGATTTCCATGTCGCGTAAGCAAGCTGCGTTGCGACGACTGGTGTAAGCGTTACCGCCAGGAGCGATTAGCTGAGGCTGTTCGGCAAACAAAGAACGAGCTGCGTTAGTCACGATCGCGGAAGCGTTACCTGTGATACGGTTAACTGAATCCATACGTTTGTTGCTAGCTGCAACCATTGCACTTAGAGCATCCAACTGGCTGCTAGATAGAAATTCCCCACGGGCATCAGCCTGAGCTACGACTCTAGTAAATGCGTCGAACATTATAAATAATCTCCTACTCGAATTAAATTTGGTTTAGTTGAACTTCAAAAAGGAATCTTAACTTAAAAACAACTTTCTGCCACCAGCGATCGCTAGTACCGAGAAAGCGGTTGATTGTCGAAGGTGCTAAGTTACTATTCTCTAGGCACTTAGTCAGAGTTTCTTAAGTCACCTAACAAAACTTTACACACTTAATAAAAAACCGTAAAAGAGATAGCTTTACGGCGGTTATCCAAGGCGTTTCACAAAGTTTGAAGTTTTCAACCCGCACTTTGCGATCGCTTTTTGGCTTCGCCTACAGGCATTTATCCCTCAGATAACTTTTATACAACGACAACGAACCATAGTTTATTACGTCTTGTTAAATTTTCCTGATTTTACTGACTATCCTCAACAAAATTTTTTTTGTTATTGTTTATTATCTTATTCTTCTGTAATTCAAAGCAATTAACTGTTACTTTTATCAACAATTGTCTGATTAATTACTATCTTGCGAGTTTTTGCCACTCTATCATTACTCTGGGTGATCGCTTAAGCTGCGGTCAAAGTTCGCTCAAGATCGAAAAGGAAACCGTGAATATATTCTTCTGTCCATTCAGAGCCATATAGACGGGTTAACATACCCCTAGCAGGATCTTTTTCGGCTCGATAGTCAGCGTAGCTTTTTTGTGCTTGAAAAATCGCCTCTAGCTGTTGAGAATCTGTCACTGCTGTTGCTTGTTCGACAAAACTAATATAAGCATCAAGATAGTCGCAAAAAGCTTTAAAAACTAAATTCTCAACTACTTCTGTCTGGTCAGGACGAGTCCAGAGAAAAGCGGGAGAAAAGTATTGTTGAGCCTCTTGGGGAAAATCTCCACCCCACGGTAAGTTTTGTTGATACTCATGGAACATCGGCATAATTGGAGCGCTGTATTTAGCCTGATAGGCTTGATCTTGACTAAATAGTGGCTGCATATCGATCGCAATTAAATGTCCTCCAGGGAGTGTCACCAAATCCGCACCGAAAAAAGGGAGATCGTAATTAAGCTGGGGGAAAATGACAAAATTCAGTACTTGAAGCGAATCTCCTCCCTGTACGTGAGCTGCTCTAATTTGCCTTAGTTTGTCTGATTGAAAGCCGTAACTAGTAGTTTTTACTGGCTCTTGTTTTTTACCTTTACCCATCACCCCTTCTTTTTGTTCAAAGCCAGTAGGGATAGGGTATGGTTTGAGATTCAATCTAGACTGTAAAGTGGCGATCGCGTGGTCGATAAAGGGTTGATATAATGTCATGCTGTTAAAATCATTAAGTTTTTTTAACTAATAGCTATTTCCTGGCGCTAGAAACTGCCAAAGGAGATGCATCTTCAAACAGAAATTCATAGAGAAATTTTTCTGACCACTCTGAGCCAAAATAGCTGCTAAATAGACCATGAGCGGGATCTCGATCCGCACTATATTGATCGTATTCTTTTTGTGCTGCCACAATGCGCTGAATATCCTCTGGATTGGTTAAAGGTGTAGCCTCGGCCACCATTTTCCAATACAGCGCTAAATATGCTTGGAAAGCGGGAAACAGTTTATTAACTACCGTTTCTGAATCTAGCTTGGCAAACAGCAGATACTTAGAGAAATATTGATTAGCATCATAAAATTTCATTTCTAAATTTTGAGCTAATTCATTATATTTATCCCTAATCTCTCGCATCGGCTCAATATACTGCTCGATGTAGGCGCGATCGCGAAACAGTGGTTGAAAATCCATTACTACTAAAATTTTCTTTTTTCCAAAGGAAAGAAAATCTACTCCCAATAACGGTATGTCGTAATGATAAGCAGGATAGATAACGCTATTAAATACTTGAGCAGTTTCCCCCGCGTCAATGTAGGAATAACGAATCTTTCTCAATTGTTCAGCTTGATAACACCAACTTTGAATTGTGGCTGGGTTTTTACCTCTAGCACTAACGTTAGCTTCCAATCCCGCAGGAATAGAGCGGCTGCTTAAATCGAAGTGTTTAAAAAGTTCTTCTTCTAAATATTCTTTAAAGGGCGCGAACATACAATTATTGCTATATACAGTAAGGCTTATAGCCACAATATAGAAGCAATTAGGAACTCGTCTTCTTTTCTGAGGACAAAGCAACAAACCGTAATAAAACAGTACCAAGTTAAAATTTAATAGTTTTAAGCTGTAAGCTTAACTCTAAAAAAGTAATTAAATATTTATTATTTATTTTTATGATGAGCGAACCTCTTTCTTGGCAACAGTTAGCAGAATTCACTAACTTTGCGATCGATTCTGTTAACGGCAATACTAACTCTCAAGCCACACTGCGTTTATTTGGTCAGACTGAAGCGGATGTACGGGTGACTCTGTTTCGAGATAATCATGCCTGGTGTCCTTACTGTCAAAAGATTTGGCTATGGCTTGAAGAAAAGCAAGTTCCCTACCGCATCGAGAAAGTAACCATGTTTTGCTATGGCAAGAAAGAAAACTGGTATAAGCAAAAAGTTCCTTCGGGAATGCTCCCCGCAGTGGAATTAGATGGGCAAATTATTACCGAGAGCGATGATATTTTAATAGCTTTAGAAAGGGTTTTCGGCGTTCTGTATCGGGGAATGCAAGATGAGCAGGTGTTAACCCGTAGAAGATTAGAACGACTGTTATTTAGGACATGGTGTGGATGGCTGTGCGACCGCGCATTTTTTCCTGGACAAGAGCAAAAAAACCGTCAGCAATTTATAGAAGCTGTAGCAATGGTAGAAGAAGCCTTAGCTGCTACTCCAGGAGCATATTTCTTAGAGGAATTTAGCACCGCAGATGTCATCTTTACTCCCTATGTCGAACGGATGAACGCTAGTCTTTATTACTACAAAGGTTATTCCTTACGATCAGAAAATTCTGGTTTAGCAGCTTGGTTTGATGCTATGGAAACTCGACCAACCTATCGCGGAACTCAAAGCGATTTTCATACCCATGTTCATGATTTACCGCCACAAATGGGTGGATGCTATAGCAACGGCGAAGCTCAAGCTTTAATTAATCAGGAAAAAGTCGATCGCGGTGATTGGTTTGAATTACCCGATGTTGCTTATCCCGAACCCCCAACCTCTCGCGAAGAAGCCTTACAAAGAGTAATTAAACACAAAAGCAACATTCTTAAAGTAAATCCTGCTGATGAACAGTTGTTTGATCGAGCTTTGCGCTGTGCGTTAACTAACATGATGACAGGAGAAACTATCACTCCGCCATTGGGGTCAGATGTAGCTTTACGATATTTACGAGATCGAATTAATGTACCGAGAGATATGTCAATTTATGCTGCCAAACGACTTCGAACAGCATTAGAACAAACGGCTGCTTTGGTAGGTGATGCTCAACCTGAACCCCTGCCAGTTAGACACCGTTATGACCAAAATCCTGCAAATTTTATCGCTTCGTAGGGGCGAACAGCGAAGCTAAGGCGCGTTTTGCGAATTGTTTTTATGCGGGAGAATTGTTAGAAGCTGCATAAACAAATACTGGCACACGCTTAAAAGCTGGAGTTCCGCAACGAGATTCTTTGGGAGCATCGAAAATTACATTAACTTCTGGATAGAACATCAAAGCAGATCCAGGACGAACTGCGCCGTAAATAATCTCAATATTGTCTAGTTCACTGGCGTTTCCTCTGACAGTTATCCGTTGATGTTCTTGTAAACCAGCACTTTCTACATCAGTACGATTCATCAAGATGCAGTGGCGATGGGACATACCACGATATTTATCCTCAGTTTTGTAAACCACAGTATTGTGTTGGGAGTAGCTACGTCCTGTCATTAATGCTACGACTACACCATGACTATAGTGAGAAACCCCAAAGTCAACTGGTTGAGGAAGTGTTAAACAAGGCAATGGGGTAACAGACATCATGGCTTTGCCTGATGGTGTGGGAAAATGGGGCTGGTTTAAAATTCGTCCACTAATGGTAAATTCTTCTTTCGTTTCATCAATGTTTGCCATTTTCTCAAAGCCTGGAATAGTTTGAGAGATTAGCTGACGCACATACTTAGTATCTTGAAGTTGTCGCCAATTGACAGGGTATTCACCATGAAGACGATAGGCTAGTTCGGTCAGAAAATCTACCTCAGCAATCAGATCGGCATTTTTTAGATGGGTTTGACCTTGATCGTTAAGACGCACAAAATTATTGCCTGACTCTACAGTGGTTTGATGAGGATTCTCGAAACGATTGAGGACGGGAATAATAATGGTTGTTCTTGGGCTAAACCATGAAAATGACCGAGATTAGGCTTGGTAGCTAGATAGATAATTGTTTTAATTTTGCCTAAAGCCCTTTTAACTTTATTCCAGTTGGGATTGGCTGCGTATAAGTTTCCGCCAACACAAATGAGAGTATCTACTTTACCTGCATCTGCGGCTTCGATTAAAGCTTGAGTATCATATCCTGGAACTCTGCTGAGAGAGCGATCTAAAAGCTTTTCCAAAGATTGTTGGATTTCTGTTTTGAGTTGGACTGTAACTCCCATTGAGCCAAAACCCTGAACGTTAGAATGTCCCCGTACAGGCATTAATCCAGTTCCTAACCGACCGACATTTCCAGTCATCAAAGCCGTATTCGCAATACTGCTAACATTATCTACACCATTTTGTTGTTGCGTAATTCCCATCGCCCAAGCAAAGACAACTTTAGGCGATGAGGCGATCATTTGAGCTACGGTTTCAATTTCTGTTTGAGCAACCCCACAAGTTTCTGTAATTGTTTCCCAGGTAGTAGAATTGGCATGAGAAATGACTTCTGACCAATTTTCAGTGTATGCTTGCAAAAATTCTTGATTAATTTGATTTTGTTCGCTCAAAGATTTTTGTATACCCATAAACAGAGCAACATCACTACCAGGAATCGGCTGAAGATAGATAGAAGCAATGTCCGACCCAGTAAATAAAGATTTAACGGGAAAAGCAGGAGAAGCAAATTTAACTAAGCCAATTTCTTGAACTGGGTTAATTACAATAACGTTGCCACCTCGTTCGCGCAGCTTAATCAACTCATTCATCAGACGAGGATGATTATAAGCAGCATTAGAACCAGCTAAGACAACACAATCAGTTTCTTTTAAGCTTTTTAAGCTGACTATAGATGTACCAGTGCCAAAGGTTTGTTTGAGTGCAAAAGTTGAAGGAGCATGACAAAGATCGGAACAATCAGCAAGATTATTAGAACCCAAGGTGCGCATCATCAATTGCAGGAGAAAAGCTGCTTCATTGGAAGAACGACCTGAACTATAAGATGCTACTCGTTCTGGGGCAATCTTAAAAGCAGTTGATGCAAGGCTATAAATTTGCTCCCAATTAATCTTTTGATAGTGATTACTCTTTGCCGACAAAATTACGGGAAAACTCCATCTGCCTAATTTATCTGCTTCTAGAGATGTAAGTTTTTGTAGATCTTCTAAGCTTTGGCGTTCAAAAAACTGAGGTGGAATTGGCGGTTGAATTTCGGCTGAAATTGATTCGACGCTCTTCATACAGCGTTGAAGCTTTTCGCCTTCTTCGTTGGTGAATCCTCCTTTTTGTCCTCCAGTTCCCCAGGAACATGATAAACAAGCACTTTTATGTAATAGAGTTTGCCAGAGTTTTAAACCTTCGGGAGATACTGTATGTTCAGCCCAATATTTGATAACTGGTAAGCCTCCTCCCATATCTGAATTAAGCGATCGCTTGATCGACGCTATTTGCAACAGGAAACAGGTTTTACCTATGACTTTTGGGAAGCAGAGTCTGGAGAAGTGGCATTGCATCTGTGCGGTAATCAAGTACCTGATTGTATCGTGTTGGATTATTTGCTCCCCGATCGCGATGGTTTGGAATTTCTAGATGAATTGAAAACCTTGACAGGTGAAAACTTTCCGCCTGTAATTATGCTCAATGAGAGAGGCAATGAAGCGATCGCTCTTTGGTACAACAGCAGATTATTGAGCTTAGTCTGGCAACGCCTGAAAATGCAGTCATGATCCATGAACATCCAGTTCTCAAACCTAATGGCGCAATAGGCTGGCAGCAGTGGACGAATCGCGCCATTTTTGATGACAATGGGCAAGTTAATCGAATTTCAGGCAGTAGGGCGAGATATCACTGAGCGCAAACAAACCGAAACAATAGTTCAGCAACAATTAGCACAAATTGAAGCAATTTATGCGACAGCACCAGTCGGACTATGCTTTCTAGATCGGGAACGGCGTTACATACAGATGAATGAGCGACTGGCGGAAATAAATGGCTTACCCGTATCCGAACATTTGGGACGAACAGTACGGGAGATTTTGCCAGAACTAGCAGACATTCAAGAACCAATCTTCGAGCAGGTTTTTCAAACAGGGCAGCCAATTTTAGATGTTGAGGTTCAGGGAACAACCCCTGCTCAACCAGGAGTTGAACGTTATTGGTTAGCTAACTATTACCCGTTAACGGGTGTCAATGAGCAGCCTCTGGGAATTAATATTACTGTGTTGGAGATTACCGATCGCAAACAAGCCGAACAAGAACGCGATCGCATACTAGCAGAGGCACAATCAGCCCGTGAAGCAGCCGAACAAGCTAACCGCGATAAAGATGAATTTGTGGCTGTGGTTGCTCATGAATTGCGATCGCCGATTAATTCCGTAGCGGGATGGATGCAGCTATTACGGACAAGGCAATTCGATCAAGCTACTATCAACCGCGCCTACGATGCGATCGAGCGAGGCACACAAACCCAAGTACAGCTAATCGAAGATCTCCTGGATTATCTCGTATCGCTTGTGGCACGCTGCGACTGAATTTCGCTCCTGTTAACCTGATGTTAGTAATGCATGCCGCACTAAGTCTTGTAAGCAGGGTTATTTCATTCTAAATGGTATTGTAATTATGGTAGTTTGATTAAACTAGAAAAATGAGTGAAATAGCTATAATAGAAGCATTCTCGGGAATGCCAGATCATAGAAGAAAACAGGGGACAAG
>JAAUOU010000124.1 GCA_012034765.1 Pleurocapsaceae cyanobacterium CSU_1_1
ACACTTGGGCAGACATCTTAAACAGAGCGAACCTTGGTTTTGAAGTAATGCACGAACGTAATGCACACAACTTCCCTCTTGACCTAGCAAGTGGAGAACAAGCTCCTGTAGCTTTATCTGCTCCTGCAATCAACGGTTAAGTTGATTAGTCGAGTAATCGATAATTAAAAAAGCGGTGCGACCCCGCTGCGGCTTCCGCAGCTAGGGAACGCGCACCAAGACAATGCTCTCCATTTACTTGGGGGCATTTTTTTTGCTTTTTTTAAGAAAAGCTGACACACTTCAATCATCAGCCTTTATGAAGGCTAACTCCCAGATCGAGGTTATCTGAAAAAACTGATGTTATAAAGTAGAAGGTTTTGAAAAATTAAATCAACACTATCAACTATTATTAGTTTTATCTATGTCTACTATTGAACAAATTAAGCCAGCCAGTAAAGCAGATGTAATTATTTATGTACCTTATTATTCAAAAAATAAACATAGTTGGCTACCCCACGCGATCGCTTTGTACCGAGAAGCCTTTTTAGAAGGTGAACGTCAAATTGAAGGTGGAGAAGGCATCGCGTTTGTTGCTAGCTGGTATGTATCAAAATTACCCTCAGAGTTAACCCGTTGTCGTTTACAATTTGATGGACAAGCAGAGTTAAGCTATGAAGTAACTTTATCTAATTCAGAATTTATTGATTACCTAATTGATGTCATCATGAATTTTAAGCGTTCAAAGAAAACTGATTTTCCTCAAAGTTTTTATCGCAAACTTCTGCGTTTTGAATAGAATCATATAAATACAAAATTAACAAGGAGTGAGGGCGTGGCTAAATCTGCTAAATATCTTCTAATAGCTTCTACCGAAGCCTACTGTGGTAAATCGGCGACTATTCTCGGTTTGAGCTATCTTGCTCAGGCAAAAGATATTGCAATTGGCTATGGGCAACCTTTCGCCACCGATTTTCGAGAAAATATAGAAAATTTGGCATCAGTAGAAGATGCCAAATTTTTAGCAACAGCTTTAGGTTTGTCCGCAAATCAAGTGAAATCGCCTTTGCTATCCGTAGATCAGACGATGATCAATCAACGACTGCAAGGAGCAGATAGTCAAGACTATAGTGAGGCAGTACGGGAGTATGTAGAGCAAATTGAGGGGGATTTAATTTTCCTCGAAGGATCTAGCAATCTTTGGGAAGGCAGTATTTTTAATCTTTCAGTGCCAGAAATTGCCGAATTAGTTGATGCTTCAATTCTGCTTGTTGCTCGTTATCAGCCTCAACTTTTGGTAGGTAGCTTATTATCAGCTAAGAAGTTTTTGGGAGATCGTTTGTTAGGGGTAGTCATCAACGATGTGCCAGCTGAAGAATTTAGCACTGCTTCAGAGATTATTAAACTTTATTTGGAAAATCAGCAGATTCCTGTTTTGGGAATGATTCCCAAGGATCGTATCCTCAACAGTGTTAGTGTCAAAGAAATTGCCAAGCGACTAAATGCCGAAGTTTTATGTTGTTCAGAGCATTTAGACTGGATGATAGAAAGTTTGAGTATTGGGGCAATGAACGTTAATTCAGCTTTAGGATATTTTCGTCAAAGAGAAAATATGGCGGTGGTGACAGGAGGCGATCGCACTGAACTGCAAATGGCAGCTTTAGAAACCTCAACTCATTGTCTGATTTTAACTGGTCGTATTCCTCCTAAAGAAATAATTATCGAGAGAGCCGAAAGTTTGGAAATTCCAGTGCTGTCTGTAGATACGGACACTTTAACTACGGTAGAGGTTGTTGATGGCGCATTTGGCAAAGTTCCACTTCAGGAAGAAATAAAAGTTCGTCAAATTAAACGTTTGATTCAGCAAAATTTTGATTTTGAGCGACTACTCAAATATCTAGGTTTAGAATTCGCTAAATCAATTTAATTTTGAATTAAGATTGTAATTTACCTGTGGGGAGAATTTACTTCTCATGTATCTAAAGTCATAATCTCAGTTTTAGCTAAAGTTGCTGTTGCTAGTTAATTAACTTTTTGCATCACTGGAGTAGCTTGTTCGCTCTGATTAGTTTCAGGAACAAATTGCCAAAAAACCGCAAGAGCAGCTACAGCGATCGCTGCTAAGAAAACATTGAGTCAGTCTAAAGCACGTAAACTTTTCTTGGTTGTAGTATGAGTCATAATATTCATTCAATGGTGAGCCACTTAGCGTAACTTACTAAAATTTAATTCACACCAGACGTTTGTTATGACTTGAACTCGGAGGATGACAAAAAAGGGATATGCTGCTTGATTGCTCATTGCTGATTGTTCACCCAAGCTTTCTTACAAATTACAAATAATTCAACTCCATATTCATCAGACTGAATTGACAAAGGAAGAGAGCGAAATTTAGAACGAGAGAATAGTGATTCTAAGTCCTTTGCCAAACGATAAATCGAATGCCACTCCAAAATATGTTCCAGCAAGATCCGATCGGGGTTAGCAGCGTGTAAATTAGCTAAAACAACAATGCCGTCAGGTAAAAGGTGGTCGTAAATCCAATCAAGGATACGGATAAATTCGCGATCGCACAAACAATTTGCCATACTGACGCTGTAGATCATTTTTTGGGGTGGAATATCAATCTGACTATAGCCTTCAGCCATCAGAAAGAAATTATCCTGAACAAAGGTGAGATGATCTTGAAAACCCCATTTATGAGCGATGCTAGCGGCTGAAGATATTTCCTGATGATTAAAATCAACGCAGGTGACATGAACATTAGGTGGCTCGGCTTGAAAATATAAATTTAAAATTTCTGATGCTGAACCACTAGCGATGCTAGCTATCGGCAGGGGAGTTGATTCTGTCCAGCTATGGATTAAATGTTTAATAGTTTCAGTAATTATCCCGCCACGGTGTTTGAGAGCTAAACAGGTAGGTCGAGAGCGAATCCAACGGTCTAAATAAATGCCTAGATAGCTATCCCCTTCTGGTTCATTTTGGGAAAGCAGCTCAGTAATATACGAGTCGCTAAAATAGCCTCCAGGTCGACGAAAAGCTCGATCTAGGAAGCTACTGAGCATAAAAAAGGGGAAAGTTTCGCGAAAGATAAAAGTACCAATTGCCTGAGCAATTTCTGGCTCTTCAATAATCTGTTCTCTGAGGGTACTAATCAACATATTACAGATTTTGTCAATCTGTATTTGAGCATCCAGTTCATTAATTTCTCGATGACGAATTAACTGTTCGATGCTGCTTAAATTCTTTTTAAATAGTTCAGTTTCACTAACTAATTCTGGAGGAATTTCATTTTGTCCCGTTTGTCCCGTACGATAACCGTAATATTCTGGCGCAATACGTACCCGTCGCATTAGATGAGACACTAGAGAAGAAGTTTGATGGAGACGACTAGAAAGATTGTGTACCAAAGATTGATAAAACCGATCTGATAAACCAGGTTGAGTATCTAGCAAACCTGCCAGTTGTGCTTGGTTGATCACAAAAATTTCGACATCTTCTTGAGCGATCACAGCATCAGTAGTGGGTACACCCTCCAAAAAAGAAACCTCGCCAAAAACCTCCCCTGGTTCGAGAAAAGCGATCGCCACATCTCTACCAGTAGCGGCTCTTTCAATTCTGACTGTGCCTTGGCGGACTAAATAGATTGCCTGAGACAAACGACCTTCTTTGAGAATTACGTCATGCTGTTTATATGTGGCTACCTGAGCTTGCTCCAGTAAAACGCCATAGTCCTCAATAGTCAAATATTTCAATCTACTGTCCATTTAGTTTTGGGTTCTCCATACTGCACACCCCAGTTCATTGTTCCCAAATTAATCGTGCTAATCACTATGACTAAGGTTAGGATTGGCAGTTAGATATATCAGGACGTTGTGTCTGATGATAAAGTAAATTCTTCAGTGCAGCCTGTCTAGTAATTGGAGACTCCGTTGCTAAATTCCAAAGACTTTCATAAAAGAAAAAAGATACGCCAGCAAACTTATGCTCGCGAGCAATTTTAACCTGTCGGTAGATTCTCTGCCAAGGAATCAAACGACCTTTTAAACCAGTAAGAATGCCGATGCCTACGGGAATGTGTTCTCTCGCTGCTTGAATTTCAGGTTGTTCTAATTCTTGAATAAAGATGTCGTTGTCATCGCGATAGATTTGAACAACTAACTCTTCAATTAAGCCTTTTCTTTCCCAGCGATGCCAGTCAAGCAAAAAAGAATTGAGAGAAAAATCTTGCGGGTTGGGAGAAACAGAAACGATGGCACGAGGATTATGCTGTTTAACTTCGTGGAATAAAGTTTCGACATAATCTGTAATTTTATCCGCACGCCAGCGCACCCAGTCTGGATCTTGTGGATCTGTTGGTGGTAGTTTATCTTGATGCTCCTCTTGATATAGCTTAACGGTATAGTCGTCATAACCTAATTCTGATGGATAGCCAAAATGATCGTCTAGCTGAATACCATCAATGTCATAATTAGAGACAATCTCCACAATTAAATCCGTCATAAACTTCTGTACATCTGGACGCAAAGGATTTAACCACACCCGTTGATGCACCTTGCCTTCCCACCAAATACTGCTGCCGTCTTGTCTGGCGGTCAGCCATTCAGGATGACGCTTTGCTAATTCCGAATCCGCAGGAGCCATAAAGCCAAACTCAAACCAAGGAATAACCCTCATGTCCTGTTGATGTCCTAGCTCAACCATTTCCGCCAAAATATCTCGGTCTTGAAGTCCTTCTGTTGGATCGAGAGGAAGACCTGTAAAGGATTCAGCTATCTTAGAAGGATAAAGAGTATAGCCCCAATTCCAAACCGTAGGATAAAGAGTATTAAAATTAGCTTTGGCAAGTAAGGCGATCGCTTCTTTGGTCTGATCGGCTTTAAACAAGACGTCACTATCAACATTAGTTAGCCAGACACCGCGTATTTCCTGTTGTGGATTCCCAAGGCAAATTTGCTCAGATTGATTTATAGGTGGCTGAGAATGTCCAGGGAATGGTGTGATAGACACGAGAGTAAAAGCCAAAACGAACAAGAATACCCACCAATACAAACGACCCCTCTCTTGGCTAAACTGCACTAATTTATTAGCGAAAATATCAAAGGATTTAGCAATGCGCTCTTTCATGGATACCGAAAATTTTACAGAATATCGCGATTATAACGGGTTAAATAATTACTGCTCATTGCTCACTGCTTAAGGGCAAGTATTGAAAATATCTAAAACAATCTGAATCGTGCAGGCAAATGCCACCAAAGTAATCACAATTAAAGAAGATAAAACATTACAGGCAAGAGCTAAAGTTAACACAAAAGCAGCAGCGCCGAGACGATAGTAAGTTAGGATTTTTTTACATTTAGTTTGACCCAGCTCACAACTTGTCCAATGGAGGTTAGAAAGAATCATCAAACACAAAGCAACTGCTAGACAAAATAAGACTTTCTCTCCTCTTGCAGCATCATTATCTAAGCCACTAATCATTTTTTCGACTCCTACCCCCGTAGCGGTTAAACCGACAGCCAATGGCAAGTGAGAATATAGCCAAGTAAGAGCAATTTGCATTTTGCCTTGTCTCATGGCGTGGAGAGGGGATTCATCCACCGTATCGAAATACATCCACCAGAAGCTAAAAGCAATAGATAAACCTAACAGAGCGATCGCAATTGAGGTGGGAGTCCAGGCAAGTTCAGACACCCCGCGAACTACAGAAACAATAGATTCACCTAAAACAATAATCGTGAACAGCCCAATTCTTTCGTTGGTATGAGCCATATTGGGCGGCACTTTGGCTACTCTTTGTCCTGCGCTTAAAGGAGTGGCAAAGTCAATGATTAAACCCACCCCCCATAGCGCAAAACGCCAGGGAAGAGGCACAAACACTGAAGCTAGCCAGAAAAACAGGCTGAGACTAAAACCAACTGTATACCAATTGGTGAGCAGTCTTGCTTGGGGAACATGATAACCTGCATGGAGATATTGGCAGATTAATACGCCACGAAATGCGATGTAACTGAGGGCAAAACCCATGGATGAGTTGCTTAAACCATGATGGATATTGGCTGCCAGACTTGCTGCGATCGCCATCTGGATCAAAGTAATTAGACGATCTACTAAACCATCATTATCAAAACGAGTGTCATAAAAAACTGCACCAGTCCAGCACCACCATACGGGAACAAATAAAATGCCTAGTTTGGCTAACCCTACCAGGCTGAAATTTCATGAAAATTATGGGCTAACTGAGCGATCGCCACTACGAAAATTAAATCGAAAAATAATTCTAGCCAAGTTACCCTACGCTCCCCATCCTCGCATTCTTCTCGCCGTAACTTTGGGGGTTGAAATATTACTCTTGTCATGACAATAAGCTCACCAGCGTTAGTTACCCATAATTTACCAGAAGTAATTTGGCTTGTGAAAGCTTATGCTGAAACCCCAAGTTAATTTAATTCATCTCTTGCTCTAAAACTGCTTGCGATCGCTCAATCGTCTGCTCAATCTTCTCAATCGACACAACCGCAACTCGGCAGAAAACGAAAATTAGATTGGAAAGCTCTCGAACGCCATAAACTTAATTTGTTGGCAGATGCTCTTTGTCAAAGTCGTAAGGGCGATCGCCTTACCGTAAAATTTGATTTAGCACAGTTATTTGTTTTTGACGCGAATAATGGACAGACTGTCAACTGAACTATAAAGCTCTATGAGTCAGCTACTTTTGGAGGAAACGTAAAGAGATTTGATTGGATTAACGCTGTGATCTCTAACAATTGTGTTTAATCTGACCAACACCTTGATAGTAAAGAGATTATTACTACTCAAAAGTATTTATTTCATCTAAACTATACAAACTCTTTACCTCTAATTGATTTAAAAAATAATATTTTCATCTGGGCTTGATGATTAAGTCTCAGAGTTAAATAGATAATCAATTTACTTCAACAATTGTTTGAAATTGTTTGATTTTAAAAGTTATCTAAAATTAACTCCAATATTATGTCTAAAAATCTATTGCTAGAAAATATCATATCAATTGATGATTTTTTCACCATACCTCAAAGAGTTATTGAGTTAGAAAAAAATAGCCTTGAATGCCAAATACCAGGCTCAATTTATCAATTCGATGAAAAATACTCTGTAGATAGCTCACTTGTCAATAACCCTGATAATCCAGATAATTATCTGGCTAGGGGGATTGATAATAATAATGAGATGGCGATAGGTAAAGATAATAACATTATTTATGGGAAAGGAATTTCCTCGGCTTTGAGCATTGCATCAGCTAGTGCAGAAGCTGAATTTATTGCTGATTATATTGTTGCTGCTAATAGCCAAACTACTGCAAATGCTGGTGTATTAGCTTTAGGAATTAACAACGTTGGTAAGATTAATACTGGCAGAGGTAATGACATTATTTTTGGTGTTGCTGATGCTTCAGGGAACTCAACGGCTGATTCCCAAGCAGAATCAATTTTGAGCAATGTCACTTTTACTGATGCTACTAGTAGTTCTGTGGCAGCGGTTAATGTAGTTGTAGATGCTGTTGGTATCAATAACGACGGTAAAATTAATACTGGCAAAGGTGATGATGTCATCATCGGGTTTGCTAATGCTTCGGCTTTAGGTAACGCAACAACTAACTCTCAAACCCAATTATTATTTAGTAATGGATCTACAGCCACTGCCAATAGTGAGTCAGTTGTCATTGTCGATAGTTTAGCCTTGGGCATCAATAACACAGGTGTAATTAATACAGGAGAAGGGCATGACGTTATTATTGGTTTAGGGACTAATTCGGCTGTGAGTGAGGCGGTCGCTGCTGCATTTGCCTATAACGCTGCTATCTTAGCCACAGGTTGTGATCCTGAAGCTATTGAGGCACTTGAAAGCGCAATTACTCAAAGCACATCATTAGCTACTGCGGTAAGTACCACAACTACTTTGGGAATTATCAATTCTGGTCAAATTCTGACTAGTTTTGGAGATGATGTAATTATTGGTCTGGCAAATAATCAAAGTTCTAGTAATGCTCAAACTATATCTGTTGCTGAATCCGCTGCCAACGATACGGCGACTGCTACAGCAGATGCACAATCTCTAGCGATCGCCCTGGGTAGTACAGTAGGAATTGCTAATTTTGGTGAAATTAATACTGGCAAAGGTAACGATATTGTCATGGGTATCGCCATTAATAAAACTGCTGCTGTTGCCAATGCTGATGCTAATGCTGCCAGCACTGTTAATAATTCCGATGCTCAAACAAAAACTAATGCAATTGCTGATACTTCACAAGCGATCGCCATTGGTATTGATAATACTGGGGGCAAAATTCTCACGGCAATAGGAAATGATCAAATTATTGGCATGGGTGAAATCGGCATTTTAGGCGGAAGCTTAAATGTAGGAGTAGGAGACGATCGGGTGATCGGCTATGGCAAAAAGGTTGGCGTTGAATCCAGTCAGATTAAATTAGGTCAAGGTAATGACTGGTTTAAAGCGGCGATAGTTGATTTTGATCCTTTCACTGGGGCAATTTCTTTGCCGTCAGATCAGTCTGATTCAATTAAAGATACTAGTGTTTTTGGCGATCGCGGTAATGATACTTTTGAAATTGGAGACTTTAAAAACAGTGTCTTAATTGATGGTGGCAAAGATTTTGATATTTTAAGATTGTGGGGCAATCTAGACGACTATCAATTCACCAGCTCATCAGACAATAAAACTTTAACGATTGAAGATTCTGGTTCAGTATTGACCGTCAAAAACGTTGAAGCGATATATTATGGGGACAGTGAGCAAGCTTATAAAATTAGTGACTTTGCTTAGAAGAATGTGTCTTCTTAATAATCATTGAATACTTGGGAGTTAAAGGCGATCCCGAAGGTGGGGGAAGCCTAATCGCTTTCAACTCCCGATTTTTGCGTAAATTTGCGTAAATCTTAAATGCTATTCTTTTCTAGCTGGAACTGGAACTAGAACTGGAACTGGAACTGGAACTGGAACTAGATGAGTTATTGGTTACCGTAGTGGAGACACTTTGAGTTGTTTTCGTTTTGCCATCGCCAGAAACGATCACTGTACTAGTGGCTTCGGCGATCGCTTTACCATCAGGGGAAACAACTTTTTTACGAATAATTCTTTGATAGGCCATAATTTTACTCTAATTAATTTAAAAAATCTTCCTTCTTATTATAGAAAATAGTTCGAGATAAATTGGTCAAAATGTTTTGTTCCGTCTCTCCAGAATCTATTTCCAGCTGAGCTAGGTGTTTAACCAATGGTGTTACTGTTACTAGTTTTTCTTGCAGCCAGAGTGATAATTGGGCGATCGCTCCAGGAGAACAATCGATTTTTAAAGCCGCTTTTAAAAGCTGTATTGCAGCTTCTAAATTACCAGACGTGAGGAGGATGTTTGCTTGAGCTAAACACCACAAAAATGATGAGTTCGAGATTTGGCAGTAATTTCGGCACAGTATTTTCCAGGTAGATAACTCGCGGAAATTTCAATTGCCCGCAGATGATCGTATCCTGAAGCACCAGTCAGGTTCTCCTCTCTGGTTATGCTGTTAGCTTGTTCTCGATAATGAGCTAGAATTCCTGGTTGATACCACCAGTCATAAAAAGTGGCGACTCGCTTGTAAAATTCCCAATCACAGGTATAGAGTAAATCTAGCTTGTAGCCCCCCAGTTTTTCATAAGCGGCACGTCGAATCACCAATGAAGGTGGACTAAGGGGACAAGCAACTCCAATCCGCAAAATCCAGTCGGCAACAATACCACGGTGGTTTTTTAAGTTATATTGTTGCGAGAAAATAACTTGGCGCTCCTCATTGAGATTTTCGTAGCCAGTAAAAGCTGCTCCTACGGAGTCTGGACAGTTTTCTAAACTTGTTTTAAACTGCTCGTAAAATCCTGGCAGTACGTAATCATCATTATGTAGCAGATGAATCCACTTTCCCCGACACAGGGATACCGCCGTATTCCAGTTTTGCTGTAGGGGGATAGTTTCAGGCAATCGATAGTAGCGAATAATTCCTCGACCCAAATCATCAGGAATTTGCCATTGAGGAGGATTACTGCCATTATCTAAAACGATAATTTCCATCTCCTCGGCACCAGTCCATTGAGAAAGCACACTAGCCAAACATTCGGGGAAATATTCAGGACGGTTAACTACTGGAATCACCACACTCCAAAAAGGTCGCTTGCCACCTTGGGTAACTGGAGGAATAACTGGAAATTCATGTCCTCCTATGGTTACTGTTCCCGAAGGGATGGGCGGAACTGGATAATTCTCGCTAAGGCTGGCTATATTTGACTCTGAGGCGATTACGCTCCGCGTACCCTGAAGGATCGCTTGGGCATAAACTGGATTAATTAGCTTAAGTCCTTGTTTAAAAACTTGCTGTAGCTTGAGTTAAATCTCCCAGGTCTTGATATACCTGCCCCAAACTATAATACGCTTTGCTACAAGCGGGATCTAATTGCAGAACTTGCTGATAGCAGTCCAATGCTTCGTCTAATCTTTGTTGCTGTAGAATCGAGCCTAAATTATAGTAAGCCTCAACCAGATCGGGCTGCATTGAGATTGCTTGCCGATAGTAGATTTCAGCAGTTTGAGCATCTCCTACCCTGTGACGACCCAAACCCAATTTGTAGTTTAACTGAGCATAATGAGCCTGTTTTTCGGGGGATAGTTTATCTTGAGCAAAAAGAGCATTCCCCCAGTTGACATCCGCCTCAATACAGTTGGGCATCAATTCTAGTGCTTGCTGATAACAGGAAGCTGCTGCTGACCATTTATCCTGCTTTTGCAATACATAACCTAAATTATTATAAATAGGTGCAGAATCTGGTCGGAGATTCAGGGCTTGTCGATAAGCCTGTTCGGCTGCTAAGAATTGACCTTGAGCCTGACGTAAATTTCCTAAACTAAACCACGCTTGGGGAAACCTAGGCTGTACTGTAACCGAGCGACTAAGATATTTTTCCGCTTGGTCTAGCTGATTCATTTGTCGTGCTATTGTGCCTAATCCAGATAAAGCCTCCGCATGTTGAGGTTGTTCTGCTATCACCTTTAAGTATTCCATCTGCGCAGCTTCTAAACGATTTTCTCGTTGATACTGCATCCCTAATTGAAAAGCTTGGGCAACTTTAGCGTTATCAAATCTTCTTGGTTTACCAATTATTTGGAACAAAAAATCTTCTAAAGCCCTGACTGGTGTTAAATCTCGATATAGTTTATGCTGATTGAGCGCAATTTGTTGTGCAATATGTTGACGATAATCAACATCACGACCTAAACGCACCGCAATTTGGATATATTCATCTTTGTTTTGAGCAACTGTCTCTTCTACACCAATCATTTTTAGAATTGCCAGAGTATGCCGACTACGCATTAGGTTGTTGGGGAGAGTAACTATAGGTAAGTTGTGAGCAATAGACTCTAGAGTCGTGTTACAGCCAGACCAACCGATATTATCTAAAAAGACATCAGCGATCGCTCCTACGCCGACGAAAGCTTCAGCATGTAAGCGGGGTAGAAATATACAGTAGTCTTGATAATTTAAATTAAACTGCTCAAAAGCATGAGTTAATCGTTGGCAGAAGATATGGTTGGCGGATTTGCTGTCTAGCTCGATAAAGACAAACTTGGCACTGCTCAACTCTTGAGCAATGCGCCCAAAAACATCATCATGTTGCGGTAAGTACTTAAACAGAGACTGACAGCACCAAAACATGATTTCATCGTCTTGGATACCCAGATCTGCTTTGCTCTTGATCTCAGGTTGAATTGAGATCGGTTGGTAATATATGCCTAAATTAGGTAATCTAATTAGCTTTTCTGAATAATATTCTTGAGCATCTTCTGGCTCCATCAGCTCACTACTGAGGTAATAATCGATGGTTGGTAATCCACTGGTATGAGGATGTCCCCAAGAAGTCATTTGGATAGGAGCCAATCTTAAGCAACCTAATTTTGTCGCCATCGAATTCATCCCGAATTCAGGAAAAATTAGAACGTGTAAATCATCTGAGCTAATTTTCTCTGCCCATTGACTGAGGGAAAAATGATGGTGTGCAAACTGATCGAAGGCTTTGGCTGCTTTTGTTGTTTCGCGATCGCTAATGCTGCCTGTGTAGTAACCAAATAATTCAAATTCACTACGATCAATATTTTCGACCCAACCTTGCATGGGGATTTTCCACACAGAGTGATGGTGAAAAAAGCCAGAAACGACACCAACACGAATTTTTTGACTTGCTAGAAGTTTAGGTGGTGGAAGTGGTCGACACCATTGGGGATAACGACTTGCCATCAAACGGCAAATCATCGTACCATAGGTTTGCTGTAATTCTTTATCGTTTAAACCTTGGTAGGGCAATAAAAAAGGCTGAGCTGAACCTGCTGCCTCTGCTGCCTCTGCTAACTCTTGTTGGCTAGCTGTTTGGTAACTATCAGCTAAGTTCTCTACGTAGCTTTGGTAATTACTACGTCTCAAGGCGATTTCCGCTTCATTGTTATAGATTATAGGAAGTTGCGCTATGGTCAGACCAAATTTAGCTGGATGATAGTTTGGCTGGAGGCTGATGGCTATCTGGTAGCAAGCGATCGCTGACTCCATTTTCCCTTGATAAGCGAATAAATTGCCTAGATTACTGTGGGCCATAACTAAATCTGGTTCAAGAGCGATCGCTGTTTGGTAGGAAGCGATCGCTGCATTTATTTTCCCCTGTTGGACTAGCAAATTAGCCAAATTATTGTGCGCTATAGCAAAGTCAGGCTTAAGAGTGATGGCCGTTTGGTAGGAAGCGATCGCTGCATCCACTTCTCCCCGCTGGGCTAATGAATTGCCTAAATCGCTGTAAGACTCAGCAGACTTGGGTTGCACATCCTTGAACTCTTGAGATGAGATCATGAGCTGTATCTAGATTAATTTTTTCCCAAACGTAGTGTGACCTGAAAGTATTCGTTTCTCAAAACTAGAGTGTAGATAAATATCTAAGTATTGCTTTCAGTTGAAAATTAAATAACGTTAACAGTCAAGCAAATATTCACAAGCATTAGGAAATTAGGGCAATGGCAAAAAAACCTTGGAATAAGAAGCCTCCAGACAAGGTGACTTCCAGAAATGAATCAACCAAACAGCAGGGATTTTTGTTCAAGCCGTGACTTCTCCAGACATCGAATCAAAGATTACGATGCTGGCTTCTGAAAACCCCAATCGGGTGTAGTCAGATCTTCCTTTGTGGTACTTCAATTGTTTCCCACTACGGCGATTTAACGTCAGGAGC
>JAAUOU010000018.1 GCA_012034765.1 Pleurocapsaceae cyanobacterium CSU_1_1
TAGCTGTCTAAGATCGGTTGAAAAGGGCGCTGAAACATTTCTAGAGCGATCGCTAATTTTTCTCCCTATCAGCCAAACTATGTTGCAGTTGTGTAATAATTTCTAACTGCTGCCGATGAATAGCAGGACTATCATGATTTTCTCCTAGATAAATCACATCATTTGTTGAATTTGAACTATATTTGAAGTATTTTCTGTAACTGTTTCAGCAGTAGCAATTAAACTATGAGGATCTTGGGCAAATAAGAACCCTGCTAAAAATATTCCTGTTACATAAATAAGGGCGGGAAATTTAAACTGCATTATGGCAAGGTAGTAAAGTTAAGATCGTTAAATTTATTAGAGGGAACAATATTTAATCTACAAACTCCTGAATAATGAAATAAATTCAAATTTGTGAATCTATTATTAAATATTGGAGAAGTTGATTATGGTTTGGACAAAAGCTTTAGCAGTGAATGCTCTGGGAACAGGTACAAGACAAGTAGTTAAATTACCAGAGCGATCGCTGTTACTCCTCAATGAAGGGGGAAATATTTATGCAGTAGATAGTATTTGCCCTCATATGAAACTACCTCTAAAAAAAGGAAAAGTTACTGCCGATGGTGCGCTTGTCTGCCCTTGGCATCGTAGCGAATTCGACCTATCCTCTGGTAATGTAAAAACCTGGTGTCCATTTCCTCCAGTAGTTGGCAGTGTTTTGGGTAAAATCTCCTCAGAAAAAACGTTGGGTGTTTTTCCCACTAAGGTTGAAGATGGGCAAATTCTAGTAGATTTATCAGCTTAGTTTTTATAGGGTGTAGACGTGACAGCGCCCTAATTACTACTCAAGCGCCGAAACATTAATTTTTGCCATAGGTTTTCATCGGCTCTTTGATCAAGCGAATATAGAAATTCCTAAAGGTTGAGCGCAAGACGCGAGGCAGCCCAAAATCAATCGGCATAAGTGCTTCGGGTAACTTCCAATCAGATACCTGTAAATCCGCAGGTTGACAGTAAGGAAACTCAATTTCGGCTAGTTCCCTACAGTGTCCCTGTTTGAATTGAGCAGCTAAAGTCGGGACAGTAGCAGGATCGACGTTGAGAATATCAATCATGGCGCGGTCTAGAGCAAATACATCCGTAGACGCACCTAAAACACCTAATTGCTTGGGTTCACCCCCACTAGGGCCATTGCCCTCATGACCAATAATACCGTCAATAATGGTTAAATTAGGGGCGATCGCCTTAGCTGTTTCCACAATCATTTCGCCAAAGCGCTCCGCATCTTTCCCCGCTTCCATATGCCACCAAGCCTTCATTTTACCAGGGACACAGCCAAAGAGATTTTTAACCCCCAGAGTCACGGTTAACTGCATATGAGATTTTACTTTAGGCAGATTAATCACAACATCGGCAGCTAAAGCTTCTTTAGATAAACGTAAATGCTGGAAATTTTTGTTGTCAGTAGAGTAACGCTGTCCTTTGAATTCAACAATCGGTAGGTCTAATTCGGCGCATAAAGGTAGATAACCGTTAGCCTTGCACACTCCCCTGGCGCTGCCAAAAGCGGGACTGTCTCCGAGGAAGGGTTTACCTCCTGCTTCTATTACCAGTTGAGCAACGCAATAAACAATTTCTGGGCGAGTAATACATTCTTTAGTAGGACGACTACCAGTAAGCAGGTTTGGTTTGAGCAAGACGCGATCGCCCTTTTTGACGATTGTTGTCATTCCCCCCAAGGGTTCTAATAAATATTCAAGACGCGATCGCAATTCCTCTAGATCATAAGACTCGGCGCGAATTAAACTGACTGTGTACATTTTTAGCTGTCCCCCAGATAACGGCTTTTGTTTAATTTACTCTATTAGACTCGATTAGATTAGGTTTAATAATTTCTCGATCTTTAATCGTGTCTTTCGATACAGTAGATCTGATCTGGATTGGACACAATTAGGATAATTGTGATCTATTTCTCTCTGCATCCTAGTATCGTAAGAATATATGCAACCCAAAATTATTATCTGTGGCTTAGGACGCACAGGCTCGAAAATTTATAGCCTACTTAAACAGCAAGGTGCAGAAGTAGTCGCAATTAGTCGTAATTCGCTTAATCCTGCTAGTGACCAAATAATTATTGGCGATCCGCGAGATAACGTTATTTTAATCAAGGCAGGCATCAGACAGGCAAAAACTTTAGTTTTAGTGCATGACGACGACGCTTTAAATTTAGCAATCTTAACTCAAGCCAGGGTGCTGAATCCTCAGATTCGGATTATCAATCGTTTACTCAATCATACTTTAGGCGATCGCCTCGATCTGACTTTACCCGACCATTTCACCATGAGCGTGGCAGCACTAGCCTCTCCGCTGTTTACTTTTGCTGCTTTGGGTAATAAAGCGATCGGTCAACTCCAGCTATTTAATCGTACCTGGCCGATCAACGAAGAAATTATTGACCGCGATCATCCCTGGCTAGATCGAAAACTGGAAGATTTATGGGTAGACCCTAATCGGATGTTGATCTATTATTTACCCATCCAAGGAGAAATAGATTTAGTTTCGGCGATTAGTCAAGAAAAACGTTTATCAGTAGGCGATCGCTTAATCGTCGGGACAAGACCCCAGGTGGTAACTAAGCGTCGCTCTTGGCAAAAGAAATTGTCCAAGGCAATTTTCAATCTTCCTCGCTATCAGCAATATGCTCGTCCCGTAACTTTAGTTAGTCTGGCATTACTGGCAGTTATTTGTGCAGCCACCTTAATCTATGTCAGCGTTAATCAGCATATATCTTTTGTCGATGCTCTCTATTTTTCCGTGGGTATGATTACGGGTGCAGGAGGCAAAGAAGAAGTCGCCGAAAATGGAGCCGATTCTATTAAAGTCTTTACGGCAATTATGATGATTGTCGGAGCTGGAGTAATTGGTATTTGTTATGCTTTAATTAATGATTTTGTCTTAGGAAGTCGGTTTCGGCAAACTATCGACGCAGCCAGAATTCCCCGACATAATCACCATATTGTCTGTGGCTTAGGAGGAATGGGGATTCAAGTTGCTCGTCAGCTTCATGACCAAGGACACGAGGTGGTGATTATTGAATCCGATCCTAATAACCGCTATATTCGTACTGCTCGCGCTCAAGGCATTCCTGTCTTTATTGAAGATGCTAGTATGCCCTCTAGTTTAAAAGCGGTTAATGTCACCAAAGCCTTGAGTTTAATTGCCGTTACAAGCCATGACACCGCAAATCTAGAAATTAGCCTCACCGCTAAAGCCTTAGCACCATATTTAAAAACCGTGGTGCGTAGTGGAGATCCCCAGTTTGCTCAATCAATGCAAGAAGTATTTGAATTTGACCATGTGTTGTCTCCTGTAGAATTAGCCACCTATTCCTTTGCTGCTGCTGCTTTAGGCGGGAGAATTCTGGGCAACGGCATGACTCAAGATTTACTCTGGGTGGCTTTAGGCACAATGATTACTCCCAAGCATCCTTTTTATCATCAAACAGTGCAAGATGCAGCCATGAAAAGCGATTTTGTGCCTCTGTATCTAGAAAGACAAAGATACACCCTCCACGGTTGGCAACTACTGGAAACCCGTCTGCAACCTCAAGACGTTTTGTATTTAACTATGCCTGCCAGTGGTTTGGATCAACTATGGCGCAGTTCTAACGCCGATGATGATCTAGTCGATCGTCTTGAAGGTAGTTTAAGAAATTAAGGATTGATTAATATCCTTTAGTGGCTGGTATTTTCAATCCTTTAATGTTTAGTAAAAAGCAAAATGTTGCTAATGGTTAATATTGCCCCAAAACTAAATAAGGTATAGATCGTACCCAAATTTTCAGCCAGAAAGCCGATCGCAATTACGGGTAAACCATAGCCAAGATAAGCACAGACAAAATAACCCGATGTCACCCTAGCCGATTGCGAACCTGCAATCTTAACTACTTGAGCTAATCCACCCAAGTAAGTGAATCCGTAGCAAGCCGTACCAGCGATCGCAACTCCTGCTATGACTAAACCAAAAATATTGAGCCAAGCCCCACAGGTAAAGGTAAGATAGCCAATAACGAGCAAAATAGAGCCTAGTTGCAGCGATCGCCTTGCTTCTAACTTACGAGCCAAAGATTGAATCAAAACACCAGAAATCACGAAAATAAACAACATTGCACCCGACCAATTGGGTAAACCGTATTGTTGTAACTGTTCTGGAAGAATGATGCCGACAATTCCTGCTAAAGACCAAGCAAGAGCGATCGCTATTCCCACCGAGACAGTACCTTTGGGAAAGCTGGGTAAGCGAATTAGTTTCTCTTTTAAAGTAGGCTGTTCTGGTAATTGAATACTCAAACCAATCGAGCCTAGAAGCAAGAAAAAAATCACCCAGTAACTAATTGGCACTAGAGAATCTTGATACAACAGAACCGTATTAGTAAACAAAGCACCACTAGAAAAACCCAATGCGGTTGTTAAACTGACTATCGCCGCAACCGCAGTAGATTTTTGAGGCATCAAAGCCGATAAATATGCCGTACCCGTACCCATCATCAAACCAATGGCGATTCCTTGTAAGACACGAGTAACAAACAAGGCGTAAATATTGGGATAAGGGACTACTAAGAACGTCGCTAAGGTAGCTAAGAGCAAACTTGCCAAGATTGTCTTTTTCCGTCCCAGGCGATCGCTAATTCCTCCGAGTAAAATTAAAGTTGGTGCTCTCAACTTCCCGATCATTGGCTAACAAATCAAGCAAAAGAGCGATCGCCTCAGAACGATTCTCAACTTCTATCTTCTCTATCTGATTATGGACGCAGCCTAATTAAAGCAGATATTTCAGAAGCATTAGAACCAGTTGCCGAAATTAGCTTTCGCTATGGTAATCCAGCTACAGAACAGTTTCCTGTAACAATTTGGCGTAAATTATTATCTCGTCATTGTCATTACCAGCCAGCAATATTTGACAACACCTACGATCCTGCGGGATATTTACCTTTAAGAAAAGCGATCGCCGATTATCTGGCTCGTTCTCGCGGTGTTCGCTGTGATGCAGAACAAGTTCTGATGATCAATGGTTCTCAGCAAGGACTAGACCTAATGACGCGCTTATTCGTTCAGCCTGGAGATTGGGTTGCGGTAGAAGAACCTGGCTATATTAGCGTTCGTCAATAATAAGTTCGATATTAATCTGAGATTTTCTCTAGAAGGCTTGCCAGATTTAAAGATGTTTGCCCTGCTAGTTTGAGAACTCATGGTCTTTAATTGAGAGATGGGACTAGAATTATTATTAGGAGATAATATTGTCTTAAATATATTGCCAGAGATAATCCTCTGCCTGGATGTAAGTGATTGAAGCCTTGCTATACTGAGCATCATCAATTGTCAAATTTAACAACCTTAATTTAGCTTAAATATGCAGCCTACCGACCAAAGTAAGTTTACGGAACAAGCCTGGGATGCGATCGTAAAATCTCAAGAAGTTGCCAAATTATTTCAGAATCAAAACTTAGAGGTAGAGCATTTAATTTTGGCAGCAATCGAACAAGAAGGTTTGGCGATCGCTATTTTGGATAAGGCGAATGTTGACTCCATCAGGCTTAAACAGCAGCTAGAGATGTTTACCAAGCGTCAGCCGAGGATTGGTTCAGCCCAACTTTATTTAGGTCCAAGTTTAGATCGGATGCTAGATCGGGCGGAAGACTGTCGCGTTAGCTGGGGAGATAATTTTATTTCGATTGAGCATATCCTCATGGGCTTTGCCGAAGATGCGCGCATTGGCAAGAAGTCTTTGCGTAGTTTTAACGTTGATGCGGAGAGTTTGGAACTGGCAATTAAGTCAATTCGAGGTTCGCAAAAGGTAACCAAACAAAACCAAGAGGAACAGTATCAGGCTTTAGAGAAGTATGGGCGAGATCTGACGGAACAGGCAAGAGCGGGTAAATTAGATCCTGTCATTGGTCGAGATGAAGAAGTTCGTCGCGTCATTCAGGTGCTTTCCCGTCGGCAGAAAAATAATCCTGTGTTAATTGGTGAGCCTGGGGTTGGTAAAACGGCGATCGCTGAAGGTTTAGCCCAGCGGATCGTTAATGGTGATGTGCCTGAATCTCTTAAGGATCGTCAGTTGATTTCTTTGGATATGGGCAGTTTAATTGCTGGAGCTAAATATCGCGGGGAATTTGAAGAACGTTTACGGGCAGTTTTAAAAGAAGTTACCGAATCTAGTGGACAAATAGTTCTCTTTATTGATGAGGTACATACTGTGGTTGGTGCAGGAGCAAAAGAAGGCTCTGGTTCAATGGATGCAGGGAATTTACTCAAGCCGATGCTAGCACGGGGAGAATTGCGCTGTATTGGAGCAACTACCCTCGATGAATACCGTAAGAATATTGAAAAAGATCCTGCTTTAGAAAGACGTTTTCAGCAGGTTTATGTCAAGCAACCTTCCGTCGAAGATACGATTTCTATCCTGCGGGGACTCAAAGAAAGATATGAGGTACACCACGGCGTAACCATTACCGATTCAGCGTTAGTAGCAGCAGCTACCCTTTCTCAACGTTACATTAGCGATCGCTTTTTACCCGATAAGGCGATCGACCTAATTGATGAGGCAGCAGCCAAGTTGAAAATGGAGATTACTTCTAAACCCAGTGAATTAGAAGATGTAGATCGCCGTATTATGCAGCTAGAGATGGAAAAAGTCTCCCTCAGTGGGGAAAGTCAACGCTCAGGAGTGGCGATCGCCGATCGGGCATCTAAGGATCAATTAAGGAAAATTACGGCAGAAATCGAAACTTTAAAAAGTAAGCAAGAGAGTTTGTCTGCTCAGTGGCAATCTGAAAAGAACCTTTTAGATGAGATTAACGTCCTTAAGGAAGAAGAAGAGAAAACCCGTCTGGAATTAGATAAAGCTGAACGTGCTTTTGACCATGAAAAAGCAGCCCAATTAAAATATGGCAAGCTTGAAACCCTACAAAGAAATTTGGAGGCAAAAGAAACCAAGCTGATCGATTTGCAATCTGAGGAAACTACTCTTTTAAGAGAACAGGTATCAGAATCCGATATTGCGGAAATTGTGGCTAACTGGACGGGAATACCGATGAATCGCCTCCTAGAATCGGAAAGACAAAAGTTACTCCAGCTAGAAGGACATTTGCATCAACGAGTAATTGGACAGCAAGAGCCTGTGGCAGCCGTATCCGCAGCGATTCGCATGGCAAGAGCAGGGATGAGTGATCCTAGTAGACCAATCGGTTCATTCCTCTTTATGGGACCGACAGGAGTAGGTAAAACGGAATTAGCTAGAGCCTTGGCAGCGTTTTTGTTTGATAGTGAAGACGCAATGGTGCGAATTGATATGTCTGAATATATGGAGAAACACGCCGTATCTCGTTTAGTTGGTGCGCCTCCTGGGTATGTCGGATTTGAGGAAGGGGGACAGTTAACCGAAGCAGTACGTCGTCGTCCTTATTGTGTGGTGCTGTTAGACGAAGTGGAAAAAGCTCACAAGGATGTTTTTAATATTTTGCTTCAGGTTCTTGATGACGGCAGAATTACCGATTCTCAAGGGCGAGTAGTAGATTTTCGCAACGCCATTATTGTCATGACCAGTAATATTGGTAGCGAACACATCTTAAACGTTAAAGGAGAAGATCAAGACTACGACAAAATTCAAAACCAGGTGACTCAAGCTCTAAGGGGTCATTTCCGTCCAGAGTTTTTGAACCGTATTGACGACCTGATTATTTTCCATGGGTTGAAGAAAGAAGAACTCAAAGAAATTGTCGCGATTCAGATAAAAGGTATTCAACGCTTATTAAATGACCAGAAAATAAATATCGAACTATCCCCCGCAGCCCAAGATCTAATTGTTACCATCGGTTACGATCCTGCTTATGGTGCGCGTCCTCTCAAAAGAGCGATCAGACGAGAATTGCAAAACCCTATTGCCACGATGATCCTCGATAGTACCTTTACCCCAGGAGACAAAATTATTGTGGACTGCGTAGACGACAAGCTAGTCTTCAACAAAGAAGTTGCTTCTAAGCCTTTAGAACCAAACAAACTGGAACAAGCCCAAGATAAAAAGCTGACTGAAAACAATCCAGCATCGAAACCAAAATCTAAAGAAAAATCAAAAGTAGTTTCTTCAGAAATTTGATTTTAGGGTATAAATTTTTGTTCAACTAGGAATGCTGTGAACAATCGGAAGTAAAGCGATCGCCAAATTATTGTTGCTCAAATCCAGCCCAGAAAATTAATCTGAAATACTTAAATGTTTGGTACAAATGGCATGACTAGGGAATTAGGGAATTAGGGAATTAGGGAATTAGGGAATTAGGGAATTAGGGGAAAGTTTATCTGTATCATTCTACGGTTTTATTACCGACAAAACAGATTTAATTGGTCTAATAATTTTCTTTCCTGCTTGGTCTACCCTACCGTGAATAGCCCGACCATCATAGTAAAGTGAGGTGGAACTTCCGCCATCGAGATTCATTGCTTTAACTGCACCTAGACTAGACATCAGCGAAGCTAGTTCAGGAATTGAAATCCCTGAATTTAGAGGTTGTTTTGACTGCTGCGCCACCATTGCCAAAATCACGTCTTCGTTGTGAGTGATACCCACCGCACTTCTAGCGTTCAAACTATCATTGCCGATCGCATCACGAATTTTCTCACCCTGTTGATAAGTAATAAAACCTTCCTTTACGGAAGTATTTTGGGGTAATAAACCAGGCCCTCCCCCCAAAGACTCAATTAAGGTACAATGGTTAGGTATGGGTGCAGAGTGTAGCTGAATATCATATTGCGTTGAGCCACCACAGTTATAGCGACGAAACTCAGCACGATTAAAGATCTTGCTTAGATATTGTTTAAGATCGGGATTATCTACTAGTCTTTCATTAAACCGTGGATCTGCCACAATCTGCGATCGCTCGACTATAAAAGAAGTTGTCTTTTGATTGACAGGATCGAAATATCCGCCATTAATCGCTGCGACAAGATGATCTTGGGCAAAGTCTGAGATGGGTTTTAGCTCTCCTGCAATAACTGGACTAACCAGATAACCGCTGTTGTGGGGAATTATCACCGTATGCACAGTATATTGCGATCGCTCGATAGTTTGATAACTAAGTTGATTGTTAGCCACTGATTGAGCTGTTCCCGATTTGATGGCGATCGATAATCCCATACCTAAGCAAACAAAAGCTAAGATAATTTTTTGAGGCTGTTTCATGAAGAGGAGATGGTGATTAATATAATTAATTAATTAATTATCAATTGATGTTTTCACGAGGATAGTAAATCAAACCGACTCCCGCCTTGTTTTTGTGAGTAATGATGGCTTTATCGGCAATTAACTCTCGCAGATGAATTTGGATCATCGATATGGGACGATTGACGATGCTTTTAATCTCTTTGATGGTTATTCCAGTTTTTCTAGCTTTTACTAGCTGTAATACCTGTTCTTGGGTACTTATGCCAGAAGTAGCGCTAATAATCTTTATTTTAATCACGAAATCATCTTCCTACGACCATATGAGTTAAGCAAAGGTCAAAAGCTGTTCAATTTTTATCCCATAACAAAAATTAAGCAGCAGTATAAACCTAGGGCTATCCACGCAGTTATATCCGCTATATTGGGTAATGGCGACCAAGAATATACGTAAATTGAAAAGTCTCCAAGTTAGTTTTACGTAAAATTGCTATGACCGATAAACCTTTGATATCAGCTTTTGACCGTGAAATGATGCACAAATGTTTGCAGCTAGCCCAATGTGCAGCAGGACAAACATCTCCCAACCCTCTAGTCGGTTCAGTTGTAGTTAAGGATGGCGTAATTATTGGTTCGGGTTTTCATCCAGGAGTTGGACAACCTCATGCAGAAGTATTTGCTTTGCAAGATGCAAAAGACGCTCAAGGCGCAACAGTATATGTCAACTTAGAACCTTGTAATCATTATGGAAGAACTCCCCCCTGTTCAGATGCGCTAATTAAAGCGCAGGTAGCTAAGGTAGTTACGGGAATGGTAGATCCCGATCCTCGTGTTGCTGGTGGAGGAATTAAAAAACTACGGGATGCAGGAATTGAAGTTGTGGTTGGCGTAGAAGAAACTGCCTGTCGTCAATTAAATGAAGCTTTTGTTCATCGCATACTGCATCAACAACCCTTTGGTATTCTCAAATACGCTATGACCCTAGATGGTAAAATAGCCACTACTACTGGACATAGTGCTTGGGTGACGAGTAAAGCTTCCCGCCATTTAGTTCATCAGCTAAGAAGTACTTGTGATGCCGTAATTATTGGTGGCAATACGGTTCGTCAAGATAACCCTAGCTTAACCTCTCATGGTCTGAGTGAACATAACCCACTGCGAGTTGTTATGAGTCGTAGTCTAGATCTACCTGTTGACTGCAATCTTTGGCATGATCATCTGGCGGAAACTCTCATCTTCACCGAAAACAATGATCCTCGACAACAGCAAATACTCCTCAGTAAGAAGACAAATATTATTACTGTTGCTGCACTCACGCCGAAAATAGTAATGGAACATCTCTATCAAAGAGGAATCTCCAAAGTTCTTTGGGAATGTGGGGGGAGACTAGCAGCTAAAGCGATCGCCGATGGTACAATTCAAAAAGTAATGACGTTTATCGCTCCTAAAATCATCGGTGGTACAGAAGCACCATCTCCCGTCGGTAATTTGGGGTTAAACCTGATGACGGAAGCATTGCCATTAAAACAAGTTACAACTAAAGTAATTGATTGCGATATTTTAATTGAAGGATATTTAAGATCGTAATCTGTAATACTTCAATATTGGCTAATAGCTTTAAAAGATAAAGCGATCGCTCCATAAAGAACAATCGCCTTGGTTTAAATTAAGTTTATTAAATTTGTTTCGTGATTATTCTTCTTCAGAATGATCATCATCAAAGGGTTGAGGAGGTGCGCCAATACTTTTTCCTTCCTTCATGTCCGCCCTAACTTTCGCCTCTATTTCGGCTGCTACCTCAGGATTTTCTTGCAGATAATTAATCGTATTATCTCGACCTTGACCAACATTCTCGCCCTTATAGCTATACCAAGCACCCTTACGGATGACGATTTCTAAGTCTTCTGCTAGATCTAACAAACAGCCAACAGTAGAAATTCCTTGACCAAAAATAATGTCAAATTCAGCAATACGGAAAGGAGGTGCAACCTTATTTTTGGCAACCTTGACTTTGGCACGAATCCCATACATCCCCTCATTGCCTTTTTTGAGAGTTTGTATGCGACGAATATCTAAACGCACCGAGCAGTAAAACTTGAGGGCGTTACCACCAGTGGTTACTTCAGGACTACCATAACTAATCCCAATCTTTTGCCGTAGCTGATTGAGAAAAATTACCGTAGCTCCCGATTTACCAATATTCCCCGCAATCTTTCTCAGGGCTTTACTCATCAAACGAGCCTGTAAGCCGACTTGATTATCTCCCATTTCTCCCTCAATCTCAGCGCGGGGAGTTAAGGCCGCAACAGAGTCTATCACCACTAAGTCTACTGCCGCCGATCGCACTAGCTGATCGACGATTTCTAACCCTGATTCACCGTTATCTGGCTGCGCTACCAACAAATTCTCGATATCTACTCCCAATGCTGCTGAATAGGTGGGATCTAAAGCGTGTTCAGCATCGACAAAGGCAGCTACTCCTCCTGCTTTTTGAGTTTCGGCGATCGCATGGAGAGCAAGAGTAGTTTTTCCCGAACTTTCAGGCCCATATATTTCAATGATTCTACCTTTGGGTAATCCACCTCCTAGGGCAACATCAAGGGTTAATGCTCCGCTGGGAATAGTTTCTACCCTCATTTGGGCAGCATCACCCAAACGCATAATTGCACCCTTGCCAAAATTGCGCTCAATCTGTTTTAAAACTAAGCTGAGAGCTTTATCTTTATCTGAATTGCTAGTACTGCTAGAAGTATTTGAAGTATTTGCGCGACTTGCCATGAATGCCTCAATTGATGATTAATAGAGTAGAAAATAGTTTAAATAGTTTAAAACATGGGTTGAGCAATTAGTTTCGATTCTAGCGCTCTATATTTCAGTCTCATTTATCGAGAGTTTAATCGTTAATTGTTCAGAAATAAGGCTACTACCAATTACTACAATAATTTTCTGGTGACTATATTTCTATTTTCTCAACCGTTGATAAAAAAGTCAACAAGAAAAAGCTTGTCTATCTTTAAGGGTAACTAATAAAAGCAACATCGATAATGGTTAGTAGCATTGGTAATAGTGAATTCTCAATTTTCTTAAGATTTGTTAAAGGTTTGAACAAATAGATCGCTTCACAATACTTCTCGGTGAGGGATGTAGGGAGATAAGTAATCCCCTAATTTCCCTAATTTCCCAGTTTTTTAATTAAATTGTTAACCTCACGGCAATTCAAGCCAGATTAAGCTCGATCTAGCTTAAGAAAATCAAGCACATTTTTAAGATCTTTAGCAGTAAGAGCAGTCTTTTCTAATGAATTAACAGTGCGATCGCTTAAGGCGTAGATAGATTGAGAAGTTTGATTTAATTCAGACTTGAGATTGCTAACAGTAAGAGCAGTTTTAATTTGAGTATTAGCTGTATGAGCTACTGAAAATAGATGTCGTTGAGCAGTTTTAGATATTTGCAAGATCTGTTCTAAGTTTTTACTAGCATTGGCTACGATATCTTTTTCTTGTTGAAGAATACTGCTTGCCACTTGAGCAACATTCTTTTTGAAATCAATTTTGTGATGATTTTCATGCCTTTGATAATAGTATGCGCTGAGTACCGTCGCCAACTGATCTGTAATTTGCTGTAAATAATCTATGTCTGACTGTTTCCAAATCCGATTGCGATCGCATTGACGATCAAATTGACAAAAAATTACGCGATCTGTGGCAATTTTGTGTCTAACTTTAGCTAGAAATAAACCCAGAGGTAGTGCTGGTTGGCGCTCAATTTCATAATCTGAGGATTGATTAGCAGGATTTAGATAAACTATTAATCGATGCAATTTCTAAACAATAACTATTACTATCAACACCAAAACCTTTGCTCCAGATCATTATATTTATCAATATTTCTGGGGATTTCAGCTTTGTTGACTAGGCTAACTGCTATGTTACTTAAGATAATTGCAACTCGAACAATCAATTCATTAACTCTTAATTAACTTTAAATATTTGGTTTGAAGGATCGAGTAAGATAAATAGTTTGTTTAGTATTGTTAGATTCCTGGGCAGCATTTGCCACCTGTAGAGCATAAAGACTAGCTTGAGGTTGGATATAAAGGGGTTGCTGTTTAAATAAATAATCTAAAACCATCGTTGTATCTTGAGCAAATAAACCACGACGAGGGATTACAGGAATTTCTTGCTCGTTATTTTCTCTAATCAACATCCCCTTTTCCCCGACAAAAACAATTTTTCCTGCTTCACCATAAATCTCCATCGTGCGATCGCTGTGCCAAAAGACATCTCCTTTGCCATAGGTAAGATCTGCCTTAACGCCACTGTCAAAGGTTAGTTGAGCCTGACAAAAACAGGCAGTAAAATAATCTACATCAGATAAATTCCAATAGCGATTATCACAGCTAATTTTTTCGACAGTGCCAAATAAATCAGTTAAGCGATGAATTCTCGATAGTGCTGCGCTAAGGGGAAAGCCAAACTGTTGCCGATGATATTTCCAGTTTTGTTCAACAGGATGTTGAGAACTAATAGTGGTGTAACGTGCATAAAAGACTTGTCCAATTTGTGGTAAATATTGCTTAAGAGCCTGATGTAAACCACCAATTATCTCAATATGCTCTACATGCAGGAGCTTTTGTTTTGCTGCTGCTAATTCAATTACTTCTTGGGCAGTTTCAACTTCCAAGGCTAAAGGATACTCAACTACGACATGCTTTCCCGCTAAGATTGCTGCTTTGGCGATCGCACCACACCCTTGATTAATCGTACAGATAAAAATTAAATCAAGCTGAGGTAAATTGACTAATTCACTCCAGGAATCAACTGCTTCAACAGCATATCTTTGGCAAAATTTTGATAACTTTACAGCACTGCTTCCCGTCACCACTAATAATTCTGTACGCGGATCGGCTTTAATGGCTTCTGCTCTTTTGCTGGCTGCATATCCCGTGCCGACAATGCCAACTTTGAGCAAAACTGAATTTGTATTGTTCATAAATTACCCAAAAATATTTAATTTACTCTAAGAACAAATCATCAATTATAGATATAACTATAATTAATAATTATTTTTCGCCCAACTATCCCCTCTATAATTGTGGTTTTAATATTTAAATTGTCCTATCAATAGGTTGTTATGGGCGACACAAAGTATTTTTTAAATCAGCTTGATTAGGCTTAAAATAAATATAAGTAAAACTTATTTTAGGATGAATTACAAATCTCATTGCTAATGCCCGGTCAATAATTAGTATTTTTCCCTTAGTATCAAAAATGATGCTGGATGGTTAAGAAAAATACGCTCAATTTAACAGAGCAGATGAATCTTCTATTAGCAGTAATTAATATCTCACCTTATATAAAGAGGAAAACTTACATGGCTACTTATAACGTTACTTTGAAAATGCCCGATGGCGAACAAACCATCGAAGTACCTGATGATGAGTACATTCTTGACGTTGCTGAAGAGCAAGGTTTAGATTTGCCCTACTCCTGTCGCGCTGGTGCTTGTTCTACTTGTGCGGGTAAGCTTGAGTCTGGTACTGTAGACCAATCCGATCAGTCTTTTCTTGATGACGATCAAATCGAAGCTGGATACGTTCTTACTTGTGTTGCTTATCCTAGCTCTGATTGTACAATCACTACTCATCAAGAAGAAGAGCTTTACTAAGAAATTAAAGCTTTTTTCAAGGCGTTCTATGATTAGAACGTCTTTTTAAATTTCAGTTTATTTGCTTGGGAATATCCAGTCGGTAACATTGCATCTGCGGAAAATTTCTGGTGATTAAAGCGATCGCCTTTGACTGACTATTGCGATCTAGAGCAATCAGTTGTGCTGTACCGTCTCCTTGCGAACCAACGCCTTTACCTCCGTATATATAAGGCTGTAGTGATGAATGATTAAGTAGCTGATGCAGTATAGGTGCATTTAACTGTTCAGGACAAGCAGGAGCAACATAGCGATCAAATTCTGCTTGAGCTTGATTCATCAAAGCGCCAATTGACTCAGCATTACCTTGTTGTAGGGCAGTAACAGCTTGTTTGACTAATGCTTGGTTAATCTCACCGAGATATTTTTGTACCTGAACTGCAATGGGATTATCTGCTTGAGGGTAACAATGATTTAGTTGAGCGAGAATCTTTTGAGTGTTTTTTGCCCCTGCCAAATCAACAATAATTAAATGCAAGTTTTGTCCGACGGTTAATGGGTGCGTGGTATAGCGATCGCCATCAAAAGTCATTAAGATCGGCTGCCTGCCGTAGGCACAGGCTTGATCTAGCCTACCACAATGGCTAGGAGTAGTTCTTTCTCCCCAATAGGCTAGTTCCATCTCTTCAGCGATACTTAAGCCCAGATCATAAACTAGATTAAATGCTCTGGCGACTAAGACACAAATTGCTGCGCTGGAAGATAAGCCTTTTTGCAAGGGTAAATCCATTCCATAGTTATTGATCGCCAAACCACCAACTTGATAACGAATTAAAGCCTGGTAAGCTACACCCGCCACATAACTATAGAAACTATCCGTCTGCGCCATGGCTAACAAAAGTTCTTTGTCCATGGCTAATTCTAATATTTGAGCAGAATGCAGGGTTTGCAAAACTAAAAGAGGACTCTGGTTGACGTGGGCATAAATACCCTGATTTGTCCCTACCACTACAGCAGATCCAGGCTCAATGTGAGGATTAACCTGCCGATATTCCCCTGCCCAATCACTATGCTCTCCAAAGAGACAAAGTCGACCAGAAACAAAAACGTCCATAGGTTGAAAATTGAATATTTAGCTTCAAGATTTGTAGTAGTACTCTAGTATTCTAATCATAAATTTTTAATTAACCTTGCTAGAATGTTGTTTCTCAACTTTAAACTATGAAATCTAAACCGCGTCCACTTTGAGTGTGGGGTATGCTAAATCGCATTCAGCTTATACAACAACACTGTTGAAACTCATAGTTATTTATTTAGCTAACTGTTTTAAGGAAAGGGAAAAGAGACAAGAGACAAGGGCTGGCATCGAACTAAGCGATGTAAACACCCCATAGCTTGGTAAAAAAACAAATCACCTGAAACTCTAGTTTTCACGTCACGGACGCGATCTATTCAGACATTCTATATTTTTATATTTAATTTTATCTACCTACTTATGTACGATCAAAGACTAGTTCCTCCAGCGATCGAGGTTAAATTCCTCCAGCTAAATCACGTATTTCCTAAGACTACTATGAAGATTCTGACAGCTTTAAGTGCTACCCTGCTCAGTTGCTCTAGTTTGTTAGTGGCAACTCCCGCTAAAGCTGCTATCGGTCCTTATTGTCAGTTTTCCCCAGAGGAAGTTGCAGCCAAAGAAAAGCTACTTGAGGCATCAATAAGCAATGACCAAGCCAAACCAGAATATACGGCGATCATCCAGAAACATCGACAAATGCTTGAGACTTGTCGTAGTCAAACTTGGCCCGCAGAACAGGCTATTTGGTTACGCCTTTATCCCTGCGATATTAATCCTGGTTCTCTAGATTACGTTTTAGATCGCATTGTCAATTTAGGCTACAACAGAATACATCTAGAAGTCTTTTACGATAGCCAAGTACTGTTACCTCCTGGGGACAATCCAACTCCCTGGACACCGGTAGTGCGATCGCCTGATGGAGATCAGATTGATTTATTACAGCAGGCAATCGACAGGGCGCATCAACGAGGTTTAAAAGTCTACGCTTGGCTATTTACGATGAATTTTGGCTATACCTATGCTCAACGACCCGATCGCCAGGAAGCACTAGCTCGTAACGCTGCGGGCAAAAATAGCCTGAGCTACGTCGACGATCGCGCTCAAGCCTTTATCGATCCTTATTCTCCTCAAGCACAAACAGATTACAATAATTTGCTCCAGGCGGTACTTAAAAGACAGCCAGATGGGATTTTATTTGATTATGTGCGTTATCCTCGTGGCGTTGCTGGACATTCTTTGGTTTATAAAGTCAAAGATTTATGGATTTATGGCACATCGTCTCTCAATGCTTTATATGATCGAGCAAGCAATCAAAAAGGATTGGCTTTAATCAAGAAATTTGTTGAGATGGGTAATTTGTCTACTCGCGATCTGGAAATCATTGATCGGCAGTACCCTAAAGAAACTCAAGCGAAGTGGCAGGGTAGCCCTTCTGAGTCCGACTCTAAAGCTTCTGCATTATCTCGCCAAAATAAGCTCAACCGAGATTTATGGTTCTTATCCGTTGCCCATGCTGCTCAAGGTGTAATTGATTTTCTCTCCTCAGCAGCTCAAACAGCAGAAGATCGAGGGCTAAAGGCGGGAGCAGTGTTTTTTCCCGAAGCTAATCGTCTTGTCGGTGCGCAAGGCTTTGATTCTCGTCTTCAGGCTTGGGATAAATTTCCTCCAGATTTAGAGTGGCATCCAATGGCTTATGCTATCTGTGAAGACAAAACTAACTGCATTACCCAGGAAGTGAAAAAAGTATTAAACACATCACCCACAACCAATGTTATTCCTGCCTTGGCTGGTGCTTGGGGCAAGGAATACCGAAACCATCTACCTTTAGAAACCCAGATTGAAGCTCTACGTAAAGCAACTCCTGAAGTAAATTCCATGAGTCACTTTAGTTATGCTTGGCAAGAGCCAGATCGAGATCGTCAGCGACAATCCTGCCATCGTTTCTAAAATGTTGGATTTATGATTAATATCTGTTATGATGATAGACGTTGCATACTTGCGGATGTGGCGGAATTGGTAGACGCACTAGATTTAGGTTCTAGCGTTTTCGGACGTGAAGGTTCAAGTCCTTTCATCCGCACCTCACTATCGTTCGGTCTAGGACTGACTTTCCTGTCACGTCCAAAACCACTAAAAGCTAAATCTTGCTCAAAACTTGCTCAAAAGCAACTATAACTTGAAGCTGAACAGAAGTGAAGCGGGTACATATATACCCCAATTATTTAAGCGCTTAACTAAAAAACAGGGCATTATAGCACCTGTTTCTGGTTCTCTAAAACTATTTGCTGATAAGTCTAATCTCAGGCTAGGTACTGTATAGCTATGTACAGATGCAAAACAAGCTAAATAAGCTTAAACAGGCTAAATCACCTCATTTGAACAGGGTATGGCGTTGCATAATTGAGACATGAATTAGGATAAAAATCATGCAGTGTCCAGAGTGTAAGTTAGAACACATCAGAAAAAATGGTATTAATAGGCAGCGAAAACAAAACTATGTCTGTGTCAATTGTGGTTGCCAATTTATTACTAATTATGAGGCTTCTCACGGTTACTCCGACGAATTCAAACGAGAATGTTTGAAAATGTATGTCAATGGCATGGGCTTCAGAGCAATCGAAAGAGTTAAAGGAGTTCACCACACTACGATCATTACTTGGGTCAAAGAAGTAGGAGAACTACTTCCTGATAGCTATGACCCTGAAACAATTCCACAAGTAGGCGAGCTTGATGAGCTTGAAACCTTTGTTGGTTCAAAAAAAACAAAATTTGGCTCTGGACAGCAGTAGATCACTTTAAACCTGGAATTTTAGGATGGGTTTTAGGCGATCATAGCACCGAAACTTTTGAACCATTGTGGGAAATTGTCAAAAAATGGCGGTGCTACTTTTATGTAACGGATGGATGGAAAGTTTATCCAGGTTTTATACCAGACGGCGATCAAATCGTTTGTAAAACCTACATGACGAGAGTTGAGGGAGAGAATACAAGATTAAGACACTACTTAGCCCGATTGCACCGCAAAACTCTTTGTTATTCAAAATCTATTGAAATGCTTAAACATTCAATTCGATTACTGATTCACTATCTGAGATTTTCAGATGTTCCTGTTCCCTACCGATTCATGTCTTGATTCAGCAACGCCCATTCTTTGACTGGCTGGGAGTATATTTTAGATGCCTTATCTCTCTAGCTACTTTTGATAATTGGTATTAATTATTGATTCTGTTATTATTGCTGGGATATGGAGGATGGCGTTGGTGGCAGAGTCGTCAAGCAACTAACCAAATCAACAAATCCTCGGTAGTTGTTCCCCACTAAGCAGATCGACAATTCGCCTTGAACCAATTACATTTTGGAGCGTTACCAAGCAGTTTTGATCCTCAACAACCTTACCAATAATTGCTGCCTGGGATTGGTATGAGATCTCATAATCTCCAGAGCGCGATCGCCATATTTTTGCGGAATAAATGCCACAAATCTTCCTTCATTCGCCACGTACAAAGGATCGAAGCCTAATATTTCACAAGCTCCCTGCACGTCTTCTCTCACAGGAATTAAGCTCTCATCAATTTCTATGCCAACTTTGGCAGCAACAGCAATTTCGTTTAAGACACTTGCCAAACCACCACGGGTCAAATCCCGCAGACAATGAATTTCAATATTTGCTGCGATTAACTCCAGAACCTCTTCGGCTAAAGCTGCCGAGTCACTTTCGATCGTAGTCTCAAACTCTAGCCCTTCTCGCACAGCCATAATAGCAATTCCGTGTCGAGCTAAATCTCCATTGAGCAAGATTAGATCGCCTGGCTGAACCGACTGAGGTGCAATAATTTGACTATGTTCGATGATTCCAATCCCAGTCGTATTAATAAAAATACCGTCGCCCTTACCGCGATCGACTACCTTAGTATCTCCCGTAACTATTTTTACCTTCGCTGTCTCTGCTGCCTGTTGAATTGATAATGCTACCTGCCACAGAGTTTCGATGGACAATCCTTCTTCAAGGATAAAGCCAACGCTAAGGTAAAGAGGACGCGCCCCTGCCATCGCTAAATCGTTAACCGTCCCATTAACTGCCAATGAGCCAATATCTCCACCTGGAAAGAACAATGGCTTAACTACGTATGAATCCGTCGTAAAAGCTATTTTGTTGCCCTTTAACCCCAGGGTAGCTGCGTCATGCCCAATAGCATCTGCCGTACCAAAAGCAGTCAAGAACATTTGAATTAACTGCTGCATCAATCTTCCCCCACCACCATGAGCCATTAATATGTGAGGATACTGCTGTAGTGGAATGGGACAGGGGAGATTAATCATGGTTGGTTATTAATGGTTTAAGCATAACAAGTACTGAAAAACCACAAATTTAATCAGTGCAGGTATGTTGGGAATTGGGTAGTGCGATCGCACTTAGATAATTTCAAAAGTGTTAGAAGTAGGTTCTAGTCCTTTAGCAATGCTCGAAATCCTGCCTGCTGAAAATGGGTATCGGCAGTCAATGCATCAGTAATTCCCCGATCCTGCATCACGATGAATGATATACAGAAGATAAGGCGATCGCAAAGGAAGTATCTAAAAAGACCTCAGTCATTGTCAGAAAGAGTTTCCCCATACAAATATTGGTCAATTTTTTCTGACCAATCGGGCTTACCCTGTAATTTTAAAGACTGAGCAGTTTTAAGAAACGTTTTAGGTGGCTTTATTTCATTAGGTACAACACTTTCAACAATAACTCTTACCTTCGTACCTGGGGCTAGATTTAAAGGAACTTCTAGTTGAAGGGCTGTCCCATCAAATATGGCTTCGAGTTCTTGGAACATCATTTTTTAAATGGTATCTACTGTGTTCAGTATAGCCTGACCTTGTAAAAGTGATTTGAGATACAGCGGTTTTCAGACACATTGGGGACACCGAATTTTAATCATGGTGATTATTTATGCACTCAAAAGTCTATCTGTCCCCTATCTAAATGAAAACCGCTGTAATAAGCAGCACAAGCGCCCTCCGATGAAACCATCGGCGCACCCAAAGGATTTTCGGGAGTACATTTTTTGCCAAAAGCTGCGCATTGGGTCGGTTTTTTAATTCCCTGGAGAATCAGCCCACTAATACAATCAGATGATTCTTGAGTTTGATGATCTTTTAAATTAAAGCGTTTTTCAGCATCGAATTTACTATAGCGATCGCGCAATTTTAAGCCACTTTCTTCAATCATCCCGATCCCACGCCATTGACGAGAGGTAGTTTCAAACACTTCTACCATCAGTTTTTGTGCCGTTTGATTTCCTGCGTAACTTACAGAACGAGAGTACTGGTTTTCTACTTCGACTATTCCTGCTTCTAGCTGCTTGATGCACATATAGATTCCTTGAAGAATATCTACTGGTTCAAATCCAGTAATCACAATGGGAATGCCATACTGTAGGGCGATCTCCAGATAATCTTCGTATCCTGTTATGGTGCAAACATGACCAGCAGCCAAAAAACCCTGCACGCAATTTTCGGCGGAGGCTAAAATGGTTTCCATGGCTGGGGGAACGAGTACGTGAGCTACTAAGGCAGAAAAATTCTCGATTCCTAACTGACTAGCCTGATAAACCGCCATTGCCGTAGTCGGCACAGTAGTTTCAAACCCGACTGCAAAAAAACAACCTGTCTATCTGGATTTTGCCGAGCAATTTTCACCGCATCCAAGGGAGAATAGACTATCCTCACATCCCCACCTTGAGCTTTAAGCGATCGCAAATCTTTTCTTTCGCTACCTGGTACTCGCAGCATATCGCCAAAAGAGCAAAATATCACCTCTGGAAGAGCGGCTAAGGCGATCGCTTTATCGATTAAATCTACCGATGTAACGCACACAGGACAACCAGGGCCATGAATTAAAGTTATTTGAGCAGGAAGCAGTTTATCAATGCCATATTTGACAATCGAATGAGTCTGTCCACCGCAAATTTCCATGATTTTCCAGGGACGACTAGTTATACGGGCAATCTCCGCTATATATTCTTGAGCTATTTTGGGACTACGATATTCATCAACAAATTTCATGAGATAAGTATGTGGGTCAAATTAATTAGAAGATGATTTGGTAGGGAAGTAGGGAAGTAGGGAAGTAGGGAAGTAGGGAATAGCTAACAAATTGCCCTCAAATCAAATCAGCAAAGCCTCCCGTTACTGCCATGACTAGAAGCCAATAATTTATTGTGGCTGAGTTTTCCAGTTTGCAACCATTGTTCCATGTCTGCGGTTTTATGGGCTAGACCGAGTTGCGATCGCAGTTGTTCTCCTTCTAAGATTTCTCGCTCTAATAAAGTTTGAGCTAATTTTTTGAGTAGCTCACAGTTGTGACTCAATACATCTAAAGCAATTTGATGGGCGTTATCAATCACTGCTTTAACCTCGCGATCTATTGCTTCAGCAATGTGGGGACTTACCTGACGACGAGGATTAGTCATGCCTTCGAGAAACTGCTGTTGAGCTTTTTCAAAGGCAATGGGCCCAAGGCGATCGCTCATGCCATAGAGGGTGACATAGCGTTCGGCTAAATCTGTCGCTTTTTGAATATCATCACTAGCACCAGTTGATACTTTGCCAAAAATTAATTCTTCGGCTGCCCTGCCACCCAATAAAGTAGCTATGCGACCCCGAATTTCGTCTTCAATCATCAGAAAACGGTCTTCTTCTGGCAATTGCAGCGTATAGCCCAATGCGCCCACACCACGAGGTACGATGGAAATCTTCTCAATCCGATCTGTACCAGGCATTAATGAGCCAACGATAGCATGTCCGACTTCATGATGAGCGACGGTTTTCTTCTCAAGTTCATTGAGTACCCGCGATTTTTTTTCTAATCCAGTTAAGATTCTTTCAATGGCTTCATTAAAATCTGCCATGACCACGACAGTATGATTCTGACGGGCAGCTAAAAGTGCCGCTTCATTAATTAAGTTGGCGAGATCTGCCCCTGCAAAGCCTGGAGTGCGAGCAGCTAGTTTATCTAAATCCACATCCCTAGCTAGACTAACCTTTCTGGCGTGAACCTGTAAAATTGCCAGTCTTCCTGACTTATCTGGACGATCCACCACAATTTGGCGATCAAAACGACCAGGGCGTAACAAAGCAGGATCGAGAACTTCGGGGCGATTGGTAGCAGCGAGTAAAATTACCCCCGTATTCGGTTCAAATCCATCCATTTCGGCTAGCAATTGATTAAGAGTCTGTTCTCTTTCGTCGTTTCCACCCATAAACCCACCTACCGCAGCGCGAGACTTACCTAAAGCATCTAGCTCATCGATAAAGACGATCGCAGGGGCTTGTTTTTTGGCACTATCAAATAAGTTTCGGACTCGTGATGCGCCCACCCCAACGAACATTTCGATAAACTCCGAACCAGAAATACTAAAGAAAGGTACTTTGGCTTCTCCTGCGATCGCTTTTGCCAAAAGAGTCTTACCCGTACCAGGAGGCCCCACCAGCAAAACACCTTTAGGTATTTTTGCTCCTAAAAGAGAGTATTTAGTTTGATGTTGTAAAAAATCGACAATTTCGTATAGTTCTGTTTTCGCTTCGTCAATTCCTGCTACATCGTCAAAAGTAACATCCATCGTTCCTTCTGAATAGATACGGGCATTGCTCTGACCGATGCCAAAGAGACTTTTGTTCGTTCCTCCTTGCCCATTGCGACTAAACAAAAAGCCAACTAGATTGAGGAGTAAAAAGAAGAAAAATGTGAACTTAAGAAATCCCCATACTCCACCATTACTAGTGGAAGCAGCGGAAAACTCCACCTGGTGTTGATGTAGTAGCTTGGGTAACTCTGTATCCTGCTCTACTATATTCGTAATAAATGTTTGTTCCGATTCACTATTTACTAATTTCGGTTTAGTACGTACTCAATATAAGTAGAGCCAATAGTTACCCTTTCGACGCGATCGCTCTCCACCTGATTGATAAATTCACTATAGGGTTGAGACTTGTTGGGCGTTGTTGGCAAAAATAAGCTAAACAAAATTAAGCAAATTGCCGTCACAATCATGCTCCAGCCCATTTGACGCGATTCGGGTGTTTTAGTTGGCTTTTGCTGATTGGACATTTTCCTCTACTCCTATCAATACAATTTCACTTCCTCTACTTTTGTCATGAAGATAAATCGAAAGCTTGAGGAAGTTGTGAAGGCTATTTTAAGTAGTTAGGCGCATTCGCTATCGATTTCCCAAAACATACGCAAACTTCTAGGAATGACTATAACTACCTACCTACTCTCTCCTGATTTAGAACTCCTGATTACATTTCTTCCACCACATCCCAGGCAGATTCGCATTCTTGATCTATCTCCATTTGGGCATCCGCAGCGATCCGATTGTGTAGTAACGTTGTTCTAATTTTTGACGAAAGGGTATCCCCAACAGGTTGTGCTGAAATTTTTGGCTTCATGAGTAAATCGGTGACGGAAATTATTCCTAGAAGACGTTCTTGAATTACTGGCGCACGACAGATACCTGTTTCGGCAAATAACCGCGCTACATTTTTCAACTCTAAATCGGGGTTAACCACAATACAGGGTTTAGTCATGATCTGATAGACCATAACCGATTCTGGGTCTACATCTTTGGCCACTACTTTATAGATAATGTCAGTTTCGGTGACAATTCCATAAGCATTATCTTCCCCAGGTTGAACAATCAAACAACGCACTTTTTTGTCCTGCATTAAGGCGATCGCATCAGCCACAGTCGCTAAACTATCAATTGTGAATACATTGGTGGTCATGATATCTGCTGCTCTCATTATCTTTCTCCACTAAGTTTGAGCCTCGGTCAATCATCAGGGAATATTGGTTTCGAGTTGGCAATTCCCTTTATTTGGTTTATAGATCTTTAATTTGAGAAAGTTGTGAGGAGGATATGCTTTGGAGTTTGCCCTACCCTAAAGGATTCAATCTTTGTACTTGACCTAATTAGATATCCTCTTAAGACCCTCACAGATTCTTCAAGTTTTAAATTTATGATCTAAGATGTATGATTTATTTGATTTTAATTAGATTGATTAGATCTAAAATTTAGATTCAAAGTGAGGAAAACTATGCAATTAATGAGTGCAGCACCACCTATCCCTCAAGCAACTTCAGCTATACTTTGTCATTATGATAATTCCACCCCCACCAAGCAGCTTGTTAGACTGGTAAATAGCGATCGCTCTAGTTGGGAAAAAACTCTCTTTCCAGAACAAAAAATCTCATTCCCAGAAATCCCTGAAGGTCGATTAGAAATTTATCTTGAACGGAAAGGAAAACGAGTGCTGGAAAAAGTCGTTTATTGCTATGCTTTAAAAGCTAGTAACTAATGCCTATGGCTAATAATAAAGAACGTCATAATTTCTTCACAAGAAGTTGATAGCCTATAGAAGTATCTAGAGTATAAGGAGTTAGGCTATAGATACGAATCTTGAAGAAACTACCAAAACTTTAGAGTAAGACGCATCGATAATTGTCGCTACTGATACAAGGACATACGACCAATAAATCCAACGATAAATCCAACGATAAATCCAACATGGTTATTTAGATAGCAGGCGAAGTCTAAAAGGCTTGTTTTTCATGGTTCGGCGATCGCTAAATGGAAATTAGAATTTTCGTCTTAATCTTAATCGCTAAAATAATTACTTTCTAAGCTTTCTCCCTTTAGGTTGCATATTCTATACGTATCCCCGTCTTTCCTTTGAAATGTTTTCTAGAGCATTTTACATTCACCTCATTACATTCACCTGGGCGCAATGCCGATAAAGGAGAAGAAAACATGAAAACCTCCACTCAAATCGTTACAACTAATACTGATGACAACGCAGATGGTATCATCGATTCTCGTTATTCATACACAAGCACCTATGATCAACGGGGTAATGAACTAACTGGCGTTTCTGAATCTGATACCAATGCAGATGGTATCATCGATTTTCGTTATTCATCCTCAAATACTTACGATCAACGGGGTAATCAATTAACTAACGTTTTTGAATCTGATGACAACGCCGATGGCTTAATCAGTTATCGTTCTTCAAGCACGTACACCTATGATGAACGGGGTAATCAGCTAACTGGTGTTTTTGAAACTGACAGCGATGGAGATAGTCTTCTTGATACTCGTTCTTCCTTCACGAACACCTATGACCAGAGAGGTAAGCAACTAACTAGCGTTTCTGAATTTGATAACAATGCAGATGGTATTGTCGATTCTAGCTATTCAACCACGTACACCTACGACCAAAGAGGTAATCAACTAACTTATGCTTCTGAGTTTGATGACAACGCCGATGGTAACATCGATTCTCGTTTTTCAACCACAAGCACCTACGATCGACGGGGTAATGAACTAACTAGCGTTTTTGAACATGATGACGATGGAGATGGTATCGTCGATTCTCGTTCTTCAACCACAAACACCTATGATCGACGAGGAAATCTACTGACTGGCATTTCTGAATTCTGATAACAACGCCGATGATACTATCGATTCTCGTTCTTCAACCACGAACACCTACGATCAGGGAGGAAATCTACTAACTAATGTTAGCGTTTCTGAACCTTATTTCGATAGAGGTGGCGGCTTCTATGCTCGTTATTCATCCACCAACACCTACGATCAAAGTGGCAATCTACTAACTGGTGTTTCTGAATATGATAAAGATGGAGATGGCAAGATCGATTCTCGTTATTCCAACATGAACACCTATGATCTAAGGGGTAATCGACTAACTGGCGTTTCTGAAGTTGATGACAATGGAGATGGTACCGTTGACTCTCGTTATTCAAACACGAACACCTACGATCAACAAGGGAATCAACTAACTGGCGTTTCGGAATATGATACCAACGGCGATGGTATCATCGATTATCGTTCTTCAACTACTTACACTTACGATCGACGGGACAATATACTGAGTATCTTTTCCGAATCTGATAATGATGGAAATGGCACTATCGATTTTCGTAGTTCTGAAACGTACACCTACGATCAAAAGGGGAATCAGTTAAGTAGCCTGTCTGAATCTGATAACAATGCAGATGGCATCATCGATTATCGTCAGGAAACAGTCTTTGAATATTTAGGGGAGGGTCAATACGCAATGGGCGTTTCCACTGGAGACGTTGAAGTTTTTGCCGAAGATTCGTTTGATTCACAAGTCAATCAATTGAGTGAGCAATTTGATCTACCTTTCACCGTTTCTGAGTTTTGAGTTGGTGAAGTTCGGTGATTTTACTATTCCCTATAGTTGCATTCTTAAATAGTTAAGAAGCGATCGCCTAAAATCGAGGCGATCGCTTTAATTTGCTCTGTATTACCTAAATTCAACACGGAAATTATTCCTAGAAGACGTTTTAAATTACTGGCGCACGACAGATGCCTATTTTGGTAAATAACCGCCCGACATTTTTCACTTCTATCTATTAATTGATAATGACAATTTCCCCGACCATTCCTGCTGCTGCATGACCTGGAATCGAACAGTGTAATTCGTAAGCACCAGGCTTCATTGGAGTCAGAACCCAGTCTGCTACTGCCTCTGGCTTTAATTCTAATTCGTGAATTGCTCCTTTGACTTCCACTTGACCTACTTGAACCTTTTTCGTCCAACTAGCATCGGCAAAATCTTTCGACGTAAAATAGTGTTTGACAGGGCTAGGATTGTCCAATAGCAAACTGTATGATTTTCCAGTTTCTAGCTGAATCCTGCTGGGGAAAAATTTTAATTCCCCGCCACTATTTCCTAAGCTAACTTTAATTTCGTTGACTGTTGAGTCTGCTAGAGTGCTTGGCATCCAAAACAAACTAATACCAAAAATCATTACGATTAATAAAATTAGCTTCTGCCAAATAAATTCAATAGTTGAGGAATAAATTAATTTCATAGCCTACTCCATCAGGAAAAGCTTTATCAGCCTATTTAGATAAAATATCACTTTTATTTTACGCAATAGGTAAATGAAACATATTTTTACTTGTCACTATAATTTTAATAACTAACGCCTAAAAATTAATTGCTCTCAAACAAATTCCAAGAATTTAAAGCTCTCAGTTGAGGTGTTTTTTTCGATTGATGGGTTTGCATTCTGGTCAAAACATCGTCCAAAATTGTCACTGCTTCGGCAAGATATTCTCCTTTATTTAACATGACGCACTCGGCTCGTTCCGACATAGCCGCGTCAGTCATTTCCGATCGCGAGGGAATACCTTTTTTGACCAGATTTTCTAAAACTTGAGTTGCCCAAATTACTGGGACGTGGGCAGCTTCGCACAACCAGAGAATCTCTTCTTGCATTTCAGCAAGGCGTTGATAGCCGATCTCGACAGCTAAATCGCCTCTGGCAATCATTACGGCAAAGGGTTGTTTTCCCGCAGCATAGACGATTAACTCTGGTAGATTGCGGATAGCTTCGGGAGTTTCAATTTTTGCCACGATCGCGGGGAGAAAAGCGCGATCGCCCAAGCGAGTTTTTAATTCTTGTTGCAGCAAAACAATATCGGCGACTTCTTGAACGAAGGAATAGCCGATCGCATCGGCGTGAGTTGCTACAAAATCGAGGTCTTGGCGGTCTTTACTAGTAAGAGAACTCAAACGTAAACGAGTATCGGGAAAATTCAATCCTTTGTCGGGACGAATTTTTTCACCTTTGGAACGGGCGTGAGTAATTTTCAGTCGGACTCCTTCTAGAGCGATAGATTCGACTATTGCACCGATGTGTCCGTCATCAATCCAGACACTTGCCCCTACTTGCAGGCGATTAAGAATTTCGGGAATACTGCAACTAGCTTGACACTCATCAAAATTGTCTTTTTTCGGTGGATCGCGCCTCAGTAACAAAGAATCGCCTTTAAATAGCTTCTGCTTTCCTTTGGCAAACACAACTTCACCAAGACGAGGTTTTGGTCCCCCAAGATCCATCAATACTTTGCAAGAAAGCCCTGTTTCTCTTTCTGCTTGACGTACATGAGCGATCGCCGCCTTCCATTCATTGATCGTATCGTGGGCGCAGTTGATACGAACGCAATCGGTTCCTCGTTGTAACAAGTTTTTGACAAATTGATAATCATCAGCAGCAATGGTTGGTAAAGTAACCATGATTCTGACTTGACGATGAGTTGCTGCTTTACCAAACACATCCTCAGTATGACTTTGCAGGAGGCGATCGCCTTCAAAAAATTTCTTGACGCTTAGGTGAGATGGTAAGAAGGCGGGATCTACACCACACACTTTTCCCAAAGTAAAAATCACAGCATCCAAATTTGCCATTACCTGCGCTTCAATTCGTCCTAGAGATGACAAACCCCAAGGTTTTAAAGCTAATTGCAAAGGTCGCAAGTCATGTTGCCTCAAGGCAAGATAATAGCAAAGGTTGAGACAGCTATCCCAAAAAGTTTTTCGCTCGATTAAAGGTTGCCACTGCTGAAAAATTTGTTGTCCTTCCCGTTAGACAGTCGGTATCCTGTCATATTCTTCTGGCTCCACATCGGGAACTTTTTCTAAGATTGCCTCATACTTTGCACGATTACCTCTTCTAGCCCTATCCTTGAGGTAATTCTCTGTCATCAAAGCTGAGAGTTTTTCCGCGATCGCAGTAGATATAAACTGATCGATAGAAATTCCATCACGACCAGCGAGATCGGACAGACTTTTATGTAATGATTGAACTTGAACAATACTCATGGCAGCTTTCCTATCAGGGATAAAAACTCTGAAGGCTTAAGTAGCTTTAAACCAAACTGCTCAATGCCTGCAAAGTCACGGGTGTTATATCCCTCTTTTGTCAGACTCCGAGTTCAAGTAATAACAAATAAGAGAGATTATCCAGAAAGAAGTAACGGTTGAAATTGATTCATAGTATGAATTATTCGACGCTTAAGCGACCGCTCCAATTGCTCACCGTAGTTACGTCTTTCGTCACTGCTGCCAGGAAATCTCCTCTTTTTCTTAGAGCTTCGTCCCGTTCAAGAACCTCGCTTTGCTGCTGCTTATTCAGTTCATTCCAGCCCTCTTCGCTACCGTATGCTAGACACAAAAATTTCATATTGCCTCTCGGTGAATCGATCATCACTCTGACTTCGCACATATTGCTGTGCTGACCATTTTAACGCTGAACTCTCACAGATAGCTTCTGAACCACTGCCAACACCAGCAAATCAAGCCGCATAACGTTCGCGCTCACCGGACGCAGATAACCTTTTCAGCACAACAGACCATTTCGTGCCGTTCTGGTGCAGCGCGGTTGTTGGTCTGCTGACTGCGATTGAGGTTTATCAGAGTGCAGATTACGCCAAATTTTAGCGCAGTGAGTTGTAAGCAATTCCAGCAGCGATCACCGCGATCGCCTTTCAGGAATTCAACGGCTCGTGTGCTTGATGATGGCATCAATGATTGTATCCCAATCATTTCGGTGAAGCCCGTGCGCTGTTCCCTCCATGGTTAGCAAGGTGGCATCAGGAATTTCCTTGGCGAGTGTAACCCCGTTTTGATAGTTAATCATCGGATCTACGGTTCCATGAATAACCAAGGCTGGAATGTTGATTTCCCCAAGCCGACCGTAATAGTGATCGCCTCCTGAGAGGAGAGCATGGTTGTTCATGCTGGGCAGATTGTTAGCCCGCTTCACTTCTTCCGTAGCCATTGCTCGTATGCTCATTTCGTCGAAGGGATGCTTAGAACCAGCAGATGCTAATCGCCAGCCTTCAACCAGATAATCAATGACGGCTGCTTCATCTGCCCAATCTAGCGTTGAGGCTGTGGCAAAGTAAGACAGAAATTCCTCAGTTTTAGATATTCTCTCAAAGAAAACTTGAACATCGAGTATAAGAGGGTTTATCGCAATGGAAAGGTGTGAGCTTGTTTCTGGGCTGCCTCTTGACGCATAGCCGCCATAATTCTGGGGAATCCCGATCCACCATTGACCGCTGCTGCTGCCATGACACCCCCAAAGGCTGCACCCATAATTCCTGGACCCAGGGCATCGGCTCCGGTCAGGTAGAGGTTTTGAATTGGCGTTTTGACACCAACCCAGGGTTGCTGCAAGCGATCTGGGACGAAAGGAATGCCGTAGATTGCACCTCGATCGCTGGCATCGAAATAGGCGATCGTCAATGGAGTCGAGAGATCCGCAAATTCGATCAAATCTTTAAACCCCGGATAATGACCTTCCAAAAAATCAACGATGCGTTGTGTGATCCGATCTTTGAGGGCATAGTAATCAGCATCGCGTTTTCTCCAGGGTTGCTCTTGCCATTGGGTGAAGCACTCATAATCCGCATAGACCATGACTTCAGCAGTGTGTGATTGTGCAGTCGGGTCGTTGAGCGAGGGGAAAGAGAGGAAGCAACTATTAATGCCCTGTTCTGGCAAGACCCGCTGCAATTGCCACGCCGTGTCATGATCGTAGGAACTGTAAACCCAGTGATGCCCCCCCTGGAACCCGATCGTTTGAGGAGATGCTTTCAAGCCCAAAAATAGGAGGAGAACGCTGTGCCCTTTGGGAAATCGCTGGATGGCATTACCATATATTGTCCGCTCCCCGATCGGCAGCAATTTAGTGTAGGTGTTGAAAGCTCCCGCATCCGAGAACACCACCGGGGCATAATAGGCTTTGATCGCCGCATCTGGATCATGGGTTTTTCGGGCTTTGACCCCAATCGCCACCCCATTTTCGACGATAATTTCGGTAACCTGTCGCTGAATGATCGCTTGTCCTCCAGCTTGTTCAATCACCGGCAAGATCTGTTTCGCAATTTCCTGCGCTCCACCCACGGGATACCATCCCCCCTTCAGATAACTCGACATGACCAGAGCATGGATCGAGAAGATACTTTCAGAGGGCGGCAGTCCATAGGTGCCCCAAGCAGATGCCAGGAGCGCTTTCAATTGCGGATTGCGGAAGTGTTGGTCGAGATAATCCTTCGTCGTTTGGAGAAAGGTTTTTCCGAAGGAATTTACGAGGGATTGGGCGATCGCTCCGAGCCGACCAGGTAAAAAACCAGTGGCTTGACGCAGCCCATGCCACCGACCAAACCAGCGCAAATCCGCAAAGTAACGGACAATGCCTGCCTTTTCTTCAGGAAACTTCTGGATCAAATCGGCTTGATAGCGGTTGGGATCAGAATAGACTTCAAAAGTAAAATCTGGATACACCGATGTTTCAAACGGATCGGGGATTTTTGCCCATTTCAACCTGCCATCGGTGATGTAATCGGAGATCAGCCGTCCGCTTTCGCCCTCTCCCATGTCCCCAACATAGTGAAGCCCGACATCCCATTGAAAGTTCTGGCGTTTAAATTCCTGGGTGAACCCCCCCAAGATGAAATGTTGCTCTAGAACTAGAACTTTTTGGTGATTGAATTTTGAGAGGATCGCTGCGACAGTTAATCCACCGATACCAGAACCAATCACGATCGCATCATACTGTTGGAGATGAGACATCAGAGTATTCTCCTACGAGATGTTTGTCAATGTCAGTATAATCCCCTTATAGGTCATGTTATTCAGAATTATTCTAGATATCAGACTTTGATTTAGACTATATTACCGTTCGACTGGCTAGCAACACAGATCGTCACTAGTCTGTTGGGGCTGTCCGTTGAGTCTCATCTCGGAGCTAGCTTACATTTTTTCCTCTATGATGTCCCTAAAGTTTTGACCCAGTATCGGCTACCTATTTAATGCTCTCCTTGCCTAATTTTATTGAACAACGCCTTGCCGTAAAACCCTTCACAACATCCTCAAACTTTTTCCTTAACTTTAAAATGAATTAGATACAGAGACTCTTCATCACTGTAGGAGAAATAATTAGTTATGGTGGGAACACCCGTTAGAGAAAGTATTAGAATACCAGCCGAATTTGCCACCCTAGACGGTAATGAAGCCGTTGCTCGCGTAGTCTATGCCCTGAATGAAGTTATAGTTATCTATCCCATTACTCCCTCTTCACCAATGGGTGAATGGGCGGATACTTGGTCATCCCAGCACCAGCAGAACCTTTGGGAAACTGTGCCGACAGTGGTAGAAATGCAGAGTGAAGGAGGGGTAGCGGGTGCAGTTCATGGTGCATTACAAACGGGTTCATTGACAACAACTTTTACCGCGTCTCAGGGATTGCTGTTGATGATTCCGAATATGTATAAGATTGCTGGAGAGTTAACGCCAACAGTATTTCATGTTGCTGCTAGATCTGTTGCAGCCCAGGCACTTTCTATTTTTGGGGATCATAGCGATGTAATGGCGACTCGCGCTACAGGGTTTGCTATGCTGTGTTCAGCATCGGTACAGGAAGCTCAGGATATGGCTTTAATTGCTACTGCTGCGACATTGCGATCGCGTATTCCTTTTTTACATTTCTTTGATGGTTTCCGCACTTCCCATGAAATTCAAAAGATCGAATTGTTAGATGAAACAATAATGCGATCGCTGATCAAGGAAGATGATATCATTGCTCATCGTCAAAGAGCTTTAACCCCAGATCGCCCAGTTATTAGAGGTACGACACAAAACCCCGATATCTTTTTTCAAGCCAGAGAAACTGTCAATCCTTTTTATCACGCTTGTCCTGAAATTACCCAGACGGTAATGGATCAGTTTGCTCAACTTACAGGTAGGCAATATCAATTATTTGAATATTATGGAGATCCCCAAGCCGAAAGAATAATTGTCTTGATGGGTTCGGGCTGCGAAACCGTACAAGAAACAGTAGACTATCTTAACGAACTGAATGAGAAAGTAGGTGTCGTTAAAGTCAGACTCTATCGTCCCTTCGATCTGCAAAGATTTATCGAGGCGTTACCCAAAACTGTTAAAAGTATCGCGGTTTTAGACCGTACTAAAGAACCAGGCAGTGCAGGAGAACCGTTGTATTTGGATGTGGTTAATGCCCTCGTCGAAACTTCTCTAGGAAAGCCTTTACCCAAGATCGTTGGGGGAAGATATGGGCTATCCTCCAAAGAATTTACCCCCGCCATGATTAAGGGTATATTCGATCATCTAAATTTAACTCCCCCTCTCATCCTTCTTACCAAGGGGGAAGCCACACTGAAAAATCATTTCACCATCGGCATCAACGACGATCTAACCCATAGCAGCCTGGAATACGATCCGAACTTTTCTACCGAATCCCCAGATATTATCCGCGCTATCTTCTATGGTTTGGGTTCCGATGGTACTGTGGGGGCTAATAAAAATACGATTAAGATTATTGGCGAAGCTACCGATAATTATGCCCAGGGTTACTTTGTCTATGATTCTAAAAAATCGGGTTCGGTTACGGTTTCCCATCTGCGCTTTGGTTCGCAACCAATTCATTCAACCTATTTGGTAAACAAAGCTAGCTTTGTCGGCTGTCATCAGTGGAACTTTTTAGAAACATTACCTGTTTTAGATTCTATAGAACCCAAAGGAACTTTTTTACTTAATAGCCCCTACAGTCAAGCAGAACTTTGGCAGCAGTTACCGCAGCAAATCCAACAGCAGATTATTGATCAGCAGCTAAAATTCTATGGCATCAATGCCTATAAAGTTGCTCGCGAAGCAGGAATGAGTAACAGAATCAATACGGTAATGCAGGTATGTTTCTTTGCTTTATCGGGAGTGCTGCCCGAAGCTGAGGCAATTAAGGCAATAAAAGAGTCAATTCGCCAAACCTATGGTAAAAAAGGTGAGCAAATTGTGGAAATGAACCTCAAAGCCGTCGATGCAACCTTAGATAATTTGTTTGAGGTTAAGAGCAATTCACATATTATTGATAATCGCTTCCCTAGCCCTCCAGGATTGAAAAGAATAAATTCCGACACTGTACCTGAATTTATTAAGACAGCGATCGCTCGTCAGGGAGACACTATACCTGTCAGTGCTTTACCCTGCGATGGAACTTATCCAACTGGTACTTCTAAGCTAGAAAAACGGAATATTGCTCAAGAAATACCCGTTTGGGATCAAGATGTCTGCGTTCAGTGTGGTAAATGTGTCATGGTCTGCCCCCATGCAGTAATTCGCAGTAAAGTTTACGAACCCGAACAGTTAGAAAATGCACCAGCTAGTTTTAAAAGTAGCGATGCCAGAGCCTCGGTGCGGTTTGACCGTGAACACGATTGGCAAGATTTAAAATTTACTATTCAGGTGGCGGCCGAAGACTGCACGGGATGTGGCATTTGTGTTGATGTCTGTCCAGCCAAGCATAAATCCCAACCACGCTTCAAAGCGATCAATATGCAGCCTCAATTACCTTTACGGGAACAAGAACGAGCCAACTGGGATTTCTTCTTGAATATTCCCAACCCAGACCGTACCAAGCTCAATCTGCATAAAATCAATCAACAGCAAATGCAAGAACCACTGTTTGAATTCTCTGGTGCTTGTGCAGGGTGTGGTGAAACTCCCTATCTCAAACTAATGAGTCAGCTATTTGGCGATCGCGCTTTGGTGGCAAACGCTACGGGCTGTTCTTCGATCTATGGGGGGAACTTGCCTACTACTCCTTGGACGCATAACGCTGAAGGTAGAGGGGTAGCCTGGTCAAATTCCCTCTTTGAAGATAATGCCGAATTCGGGTTAGGATTCCGCATTTCTCTTGATAAACAGGCTCAATTTGCTGCGGAGTTACTCCAATCATTAGCAGGGGAAGTAGGAGCAGAATTAGCTACCAGCATCTTAAACGCCGAACAACAAGACGAAGCCGATATCTGCGAACAACGCGATCGCATTACTCAACTCAAAGACAAACTACAAACCATTGTCAGGGCGAAGGTTGGTTCGTCCCTACCCAATATATCGCAAGCTAAACAACTCCTATCCCTAGCCGATTACCTAGTCAAAAAAAGCGTCTGGATCGTCGGTGGCGATGGTTGGGGTTACGACATTGGTTATGGTGGACTCGACCATGTGCTTGCCAGTGGACGTAATGTCAATATCCTTGTGATGGATACAGAGGTTTATTCCAATACTGGCGGGCAAATGTCCAAAGCTACCCCTAGAGGTGCGGTGGCTAAGTTTGCTGCGGGAGGCAAACCCTCCCCTAAAAAAGATTTAGGTTTGATGGCAATGACTTACGGCAATGTTTACGTCGCTAATGTTGCTATGGGTGCAAAAGACGAACATACCCTGAGAGCGTTTCTGGAAGCGGAAGCCTATGAAGGAGTATCCTTAATTATTGCTTATTCCCACTGTATCGCCCACGGCATCAATATGACCACGGCGATGCAGCAACAAAAAGCTTTAGTTGATTCGGGACGTTGGTTGCTCTATCGTTACGACCCGAGATGTACAGAACATGGTGAAAACCCACTGGTACTTGATAGCAAAGCACCCAAAGAGACAGTAGAGAAATCTATGTATGCTGAAAATCGTTTCCGCATGTTGATGCACTCCCAACCCGAACTAGCCAAGAAATTGATGGCTTTGGCACAAGAAGATATTAATACCCGCTATGGGATGTATCAGTATTTGGCAGCTAAAAAAAATAGTTGACCAAAAGCTCTAAGCTCGAAATTTTAAGCGTTTTAATCCCTATCTCATCGATTCGGGTTGATGGAGAAGGAGAATAAGCGATCGCCTATTCAATCAAATTTAGTCTTCGTAGATTCTGGCTTCAGGTGCGCTAGGATTCTCTTCGCAGTACAACTCGAAGTTACTTTTTGGCTTTTCAACAAAATCACTTTTATTGAGAAGGTCACTGACTGAAATAATTCCTAGCAACGTATCTTTAACTACAGGAGCGCGACGAAGGCGACTATTAGCAAACAAACGAGCCACGTATTCTACGCCTAATTCTGGAGCTACTGTAATACAGGGTATATTGCTAGTTTTTGCGTCTTCACGTACTGCTTTTAAAACCCCATAACCATCCAACTCTGGCATCGCTAAATCGCAAATGATTAGATCGGGTATGTGTTCTTTAGCTAACTGCAAGCCGATCGCACCATTTTCTGCTGTAATACTTTTAAATCCATAGAAGTCTAAAATCGCTTGCATTAATTGCCGCATTGAGACTTCATCATCTCCATAGCGAAATTTCTCCAATCGATGTGAAAACTATCGGTTTTTTAAAGCGATCAATGCTTATTTAATCAGTCTGATCTCCAACCATCAGGACATAACCTAAAGAGACTTTTCTAAAGCTTCAGAGAAGGTTTCATAGGAAGTTTTGCCTATGAGTGTTTCCACTACCTTACCTTGTTTGAAAATAAGAACAGCAGGAATGCTACGAATACCAAATTTTTTGGCATTTTCTTTGTTTTGATCGATGTCCATTTTGAATACTTTGGCTCGTCCTTCGTAATCTAGAAAAAATGCAAATGTTTAATAATTTAAGCCGTTTTGAGAACTTCTAGCGATCGCGCCAGACTGCTAGCCACTTCAGCAACGGCAAGATTGCCATCGATATTTGTCAGACAGTGACGTTGCTGATAAAAATTAACAACGGGTGCCGTTTCCTGTTGATAAACTTGTAAACGACGACGAATAGTATGCTCGTTGTCATCCAAACGACCTCTTGCCAACATTCTTTCTACTAAAACCTCAGTCGCAACTTTAAAATTAATGACTTGAGGTGAAGGCTGTTTCAAACTTTGTAATAATTGCGCTAAAGCCTCGGTACACCTTTATGCCAATAAAGTGAATATTATTTATAGTTTTTAGTTTGTTGTTTTGTAACATCCCTAAGAGGGTCTTGAGATGGAAGTAAACGACCCATCTATGAACGCTTCGGCGATGAGTGAGGCACTTGACCGTCAACCTTTAACGGTTACTCCTGAAACTTTACTGGTAGATGCGATCAATTTAATGAGCGAGACGAGAGGTCAAAGTTGTCTGTTGCCAAGCTTGAACTCGTTAGGAGAGGATCTTTCTGTCAATGAGTCTCGCTCTAGCTGTGTGCTAGTCATGCAGAATTCCCAATTGCTAGGAATTTTTACAGAAAGGGATATTGTCAGATTAGTGGCAAGCAATAAAAGTTTTGCAGGAGTAAAAATTGGCGAAGTGATGAATAAGCCAGTAATTACCTTTAATGAAGCTCATTTTCAAGATATTTTTGCAGCTTTATTTCTCTTTCGTCGCTACCGCATTTTTAATTTAATGATCAAGCGATCGCCATAAGCACTAAGCCTGGAGAGGTTAAGATAAAATTAAGCAGTCAATTTTCATGTGCTAAAGCCAATAGTTTAATAGTCTACAGCACATGAAAATTGGTCAAGCCTTACAATTCTATTGCAAAATCGGAAGCCATCAGCGAAGTCGACACAGTTGTCAAAATCGATTCGTCTCCTATAATACTACCGTTATCATTATAAAAAATATTTCCAGTTTCACTACTGTAAACAATTCTAGCAGCACTACCTTTGGCTAAATTATCGGTTGTAACAGCAGCAAACTCATTACTCACGCTAAAACCATTGCCTACGGCACTTGCCAAACTAAAAGTTGTTTTACCTAGAACAATTTTATCTGCTTCGATTCTACTAAAATCAATAATGCGATCAGAACCAAAATCAGCACCTGAGAAAGCAATCCCACTGTTGTAGGAGAATTTATCTGCACCCAAACCGCCACTAAGGCGATCATTAGCACTTCCACCGTTTATAGTGTCATTGCCAGCACCGCCTATTAAAGTATCATCTCCGCTAGCACCTTTAAGCTCGTTATTACCGCTATTGCCAGTAACAAGATTAGCTAAAACGTTACCAGTACCTTTGAGGTCAGTATTACCTAGCAAGACCAAATTCTCAACATTATTTGCCAAAGTGTAGGTGACAAAAGATTTAGCCGTATCTAATCCACTATTGGCTAATTCAGTAATAACATCACCACTATTGTCAATGACGTAAGTGTCATCACCAAAACCCCCTTCTAAAGTATCAATACCTAAACTACCATTAAGAGTATCATTTCCATCATTACCTCTGAGAGTGTTATTGCCACTGTTACCCATCAGTAGATTATTAAGAGAATTACCAGTACCAATAAGGTTAGTAGTTCCAGTTAGGATTAAATTCTCAACATTATTACTTAAAGTGTAGTTAACGGAAGCATAAGCAGTATCTATCTCTGTAACCAAAGTAGAGGTTTCACTAATAGTATCTAGTGTGCTGTCAACAATATAGTTATCATTGCCAGTGCCACCGAGCATAGTATCATTACCAACACCACCATCGATGACGTTAAAGCCAGAATTTCCAGTAATAGTATTGTTTAAAGTATTACCAGTCCCGTTGATGCTGGCTGTACCACTGAGAGTTAGGTTTTCGATGTTCTCACTAAGGGTATAGGTAGTAGCGGTTGAGAATACTTGGTCAATACCTTCGTTGAGATTTTCGATAATCACATCTTCAGTGCTGCCAACATAGTAATCATCATTTCCAATACTGCCAATTAAAGTATCAAAGTCATTACCAGTATTGCCCTTCAGGGTGTCATTACCAGCCTCTCCCCTCAAAATGTCATTACCACTGTTGCCATCAATGGAATCATTTCCATCTCTAGCTTCAATAATATTACTGCCACTGCTACCAAGCATAATATTATTTAGTTCGTTCCCCACACCATTAATACTACTCGACCCAGTTAGGGTTAAATTTTCTAAATGACTGCCGAGACGATAGGTAATAGAAGACTGAACTGTATCTGTCCCATCGGTAGCACTCAATGTAGTGACAACATCTCGGAAATCATCGACTACATAAATATCATCTCCCAAACCACCATTAAGGGTGTCTGTACCAGTACCGCCATCTAAACTATCGTTACCAATACCTCCTATCAGGCTATCACTATCATTACCTCCTTTAAGGGTGTCATTACCATCACCTCCATCAAGGGTATCAATACCAAGGCCACTATCTAAACTATCGTTGCCAATTCCTCCTATAAGACTATCATTACCATCGTTGCCACCGATAGTATCATTGCCGTCATTACCAGTAAGATTGTTATTGCCAGTATTGCCAGTTATCTTATTATTGAGACTATTTCCTGTCCCAGTAAGATTATCTATTCCTAAAAGCTCTAGGTTTTCAAGATTATTACCCAGGGTCTGTGAAACCGAAGATTTCACTAAATCTATTTCGGAAGTAATTGTAGAGGTTTCGGTCACAACATCTTGAAGACTATCGACAATATAAACATCATTGCCGATACCTCCCTCCATAGTGTCATTGCCTAATCCACCATCAAGAGTATCAAGACCAACATTACCAATCAGATTATTATTGCTACTATTACCAATAACGTAATTATTTAGTTCATTACCAGTGCCTGTAATAGCAGTACTAGTTAAAAGTAAATTTTCTACATTGTTGCCAAGTAGGTAATTCAAAGAGGATTCAACTGTGTCAATCCCTGTAACTTTTTCTTCAACCACTGTATCAGCAGTCTGTTCGACAATATAAATATCGTTGCCTAACCCGCCAGCCATGATATCACTACCAGCTAAACCATTAAGGATATTGTCGCTTGAGTTACCAATTAGACTATTGGCGACACTATTACCAGTAGCGTTGATATTTTCTGTGCCAATTAAAAGTAAATTTTCAAGATTAATTGGCAAAGTGTAACTAAAAACGCTATTAACCTGATCGATACCACTATCAGTATAGTCGCCAATACTATCATTAATATCTTCAGGGTTGTTTAAAACATAAGTATCGTCACCCAACCCTCCTTTTAAAGTATCATTCCTAGTCCACCCTCCAAAAGATCGTTTCCATCTCCACCGTAGAAACTATCATCACCACTACCGCCATTAAGAATATCGTCTCCACGACCAGCAGCAAGAGTATTTTTACCGCCATTACCGATCAGTTTGTTATTACTATTATTGCCTATAGCATTAAAGTTTCCTGTTCCCAGTAATTGTATATTTTCTAGATTAGGGCTATTGTCTATAGCATAAGTAAGTGCAGCACTCACGGTATCTATGCCACCGTCTATTCCTTCGATAATAGTATCGTTAGTATCAATAATGAATATGTCGTTGCCATTGCCACCATTAACAGTATCTGTTCCAATATTACCTTGGAGGGTATCATTACCATCATTGCCCACTAAGGAATTGTTAAAATTATTGCCAGTTAAAAAATTTGCTAATTCGTTACCATTGCCTGAAATACTATTTCTAATTAAAACTAAATTTTCCAGATTTGCTCCCAGAGTGTGATTACTGAAGCTAGCTTGAACTGTATCAATACCAGCACCAACAACTGTATCTTCGTAAATCGTATCATTGCTATCAATGATATAGGTATCGTTGTTTAATCCACCTTTGAGGACATCTGCACCAGCTTGTCCATCGAGGGTATCTTGACCATCTACACCTTCAAGAAGATTCGCACCAGCATTACCAGTCAAGATATTATTTAATTTATTACCTTTACCGTTAATGTTATCACTACCAGTTAAGGTCAAGTTCTCAATTGTGTTTTTATCAGTGATTGTACTGTCTGCTAACACAGTAGTATTAGTAGCAGATAAAGTATCAGTAATTGTTCCCCTGGCTGTGGCTACTAACAAATCTGTAGTATTAGGATTAAAAGTAGTTGATTTTGGGATAAATACATTGACAAATAAATCTTTATCTACTTCATTAATATCATCATTAAGAATATCTACTGTAATATTTTTAACGGTTTCTCCTGGAGCAAAAGTAATTAGACTATTTGTTGCAGTAGTGTAATCTTTACTACTAACAGCAGTCCCATTAAATGTAGAGTAATTAAGTTTGAACTCACTAGTTAATGGTTCTGATATAGAAATTAAAAAATTAAGTTTATTTGGTGCAATACCCTCAACAGCAGTCGTTCCAATAATACTAATATTTGGATTAGCCATAAAATTTCTAGATATTAATTTAGATCTGGATTTTGTAGATTGTCCTTATACATTTTTATCCTTAAATTGAATAAGCTGAATCAGTGAAATTATTGATTATTCTCAGTAATTACTCTTAATCATCAAGTAATGTTAAAGAAAAGAGTATTGAAATATTTGTATAATTTGGAGTAGCAAAATCTCTTGCGATGTAGACGAAAAAATAGTGTTTAAGTCTGGTTTTTAATCTCAACCCTCGTCAACCCTCGCGCGTTCACGCTCAAACCACAACGATTAAGCAATGCCTTATATTTCTAATTACAAAGCTGATAGCTAAAAACAGTAATATTAAAAGACTGATGAATCAAATTAATAATATTTGGAAAATGACTCTTGAAAATGTTTCTAAATCTCATATTATTTACCCAAGACGTCCAATAGGAATGCTAACTATCTTTCGTTTGGGCTTATTTAATCTAGGATTGGGTTTGATGGCGGTGTTAACCCTTGCTGTCTTAAATCGAGTAATGATTAGTGAACTTGGAATTCCTGCCACTATTACTGGAGGGATTTTGGCTACATCGTTATTTGTTTCCCCTGCTAGAGTCTGGTTTGGGCAACTATCGGATAGTAAACCAATATTGGGGAAGCATCGGACTAATTATGTTCGACTAGGGACAGTGATCTTAGGCTTGGCTGTATTTCTGGCGGTGCAGATAGTGTGGCAATTAGGGGCGGTAGTAGAGGCTAATGGTGGTTGGCAATGGAATAGTCAGACTATCGGCTGGAGTGCCTTATTGAGCTTAATCATGGCTATTTATGGTTTAGGGGTTAGCTGTAGCTCAACACCCTTTACTGCTTTACTGGTAGATATTACCGAAGAATCAAGACGTTCTAAATTAATTGCGATCGTTTGGTCGATGTTGATGGTGGGAATTGTGATCGGCGGAGTTACGGGCAGTATTGTTTTTAAAAAGATTGAAGCAGCAGGAGTTGCTGCGGGGAATATTCCCTTAGAAATATTACAGCCACCAATTAATTCTGTATTTAGCTTTGTGCCTTTTTTAGTTTTAGCCCTGGCTTTAATTGCCACCTGGGGAATAGAGAAAAAATATTCTCGTTTTAGTAGCAGTATTCAAAGCGATCGCGATGATAGTATTAGCCTTAGTCGGGCGCTACGAATTTTAACGACTAGTCGTCAAACAGGCATTTTTTTCGCTTTCTTGTCTCTGCTGACGATTGGCTTGTTTATGCAAGAAGCAGTGCTAGAACCCTATGGCGGAGAAGTGTTTGGCATGAGTATCGGCGAAACTACTAAGCTTAATTCTTTTTGGGGTATGGGAATTTTACTTGGTTATAGCGTTACGGGTTTTTTAATTATTCCTGCGCTGGGTAAAAAGTTAACAACTAAAATTGGCTGTATTCTAGTTGCGTTGTCTTTTAGCTTAATTATTACTGCTGGTTTTACTCAACAGCCAAAAATGCTGCAATTAGCGGTATTGTTATTTGGTATTACGGCGGGGATAACTACTGTTGGCGGAATTAGCTTAATGTTAGATTTGACTGCTGCCAAAACCGCAGGGACTTTTATTGGCGCGTGGGGATTAGCCCAAGCTATGTCTAGAGGATTAGCCACTTTTATTGGCGGTGTAATTTTAGATATTGGCAAAGGCATCTTTGATGTTCCCTTAATATCTTACAGCTTGGTATTTGCTATTCAAGCAGTAGTGATGGTGTTGGCAATTGTTATTTTGGAGCGTGTTAATGTTCAAGAGTTCAAAGACAATACTAGCAAGGCACTTTCTACCGTGATGGAAGGAGACTTAGATGGATAGATCTGTGTTTTTCTTGGTCTTTTTTAAAATAATGAATAACCTTTGTACATATTAATAAAAGGTGAAACGTTTAATTCTTCAGGGAATAAATTGGCTAGGAAGAAATCTAAGGTAGTTGATTTAATAAATCCTTGAAATACTGCAACTGTACCAAAACGAACTCCAGAAGCGCTCTGTTCGGCGAGAATTATTTCAATTTGTTCGCGATCAAGAATTGCAGCCTGTTGGAGATAATAACCCAAAGTATTCTTTTCTGCTGCAATAACTGCTTTAGTCCAATCTTGAGCAAAAAAGTCGGCAGTTTCTGGCTTAATCAGGTCTTTTTGTGCCAGAATTTCGCCGATTCTCAATTCAGGATGCTGCATTTTAGCCTGTAATGCAGACTCAATTTGCCAGGGCGAGACTAAATCTGCGTCTCGTAAAATTTCGCCTAGAGTTTTGGTTTGCATTGCCACCAGACGGCTAAGATCGGCGCGAGCTTTTGGAGTTAAACGATGAGTCATAGTAACAAACTATCTAAAAAATAATTAATAAAAGTTTAAGTATAAATTAAGTCTAAAAAAATTTGGATCTTGCTAATATTTTTTTCAAATTCAGTTTCATATTTTAAGAGATCTTGTTGCTTAATAATTGTGATCCAAATACCGTTGCTCCAAAATAATTTGATGTATTTAGATTTAGCTAGTAAAAAGTTTTTACAGCAAAGAGGCGATTAGGCCCCGCTTACCCTACGGATCGCTTGTTCTAATTCTGATTGAGCTAGGGTACTCAAAATAAATACTTCCTGTACTGTTTTTCCCTGACGAGCAATAACTTTGTAACCGCCTCTGATGGGGACAGATACTTTCAACTTCATTTTGGGAATATGGCTTCTGGTTTGCTTAATTCTGCCAGGGGTGACGGTGGTAATTCCTTCGCACTCAATCAGTTTTTCCAAGATAGGAATTAAGCCAGGAAGATGCGTTGAATGATTCCAAACTAACCGACCATCAGAAGACATAAATGTTTTTCCTTATGTTTAATTAAAATAGCTGATAGCTATGAATAGTATCATTGTGAGATTTACAAGTTAAGTTAGCAAAATTATCAGCATTACTTAAGCTTTTTCTAATGGTGCCATGGTTAATCCTGCACGGCTCAACTGTTGGTGATATAGTTCTGCTTGTTCTTGAGGCCCCACCCAAACAATTGCCTGTCCTTCAAAATGAATTTGATCGGTTAATTCGCGAGCGCGATCGCCATTCATGCCAGGGATATATTTCAGCAAACACTCAATCACATAAGGAAAAGTGTTGTGATCGTCATTCAAGACAATGATTTTATAGTTAGGATATTGCTGCTTGATGGTCTGACCAGCTTTTTCTTTGACGACAGTAGGGGTAAGGCTCATGTTAGTAAATTTCAATAACTTATTTCATTAACTTAATTAGATCAAAAGGTAACAGTAGATATCAGACAAATCCACCTGCGATCACAATCCTGATTAATCCACCATTCAGTGTAACTATTTTGCATAATTTCTTCAAAACCAGGTTAAGTTTCAGTAGCTGACTTAAAATTTGTTACCGTTTTTTATATTACCGACATATTACCGATATGAAAATTGCAATTGGCTGGTTATATCCTACGTTAATGAGTACTTATGGCGATCGCGGTAACGTTATTTGTTTACAACGGCGCTGTCAATGGCGAGATATTGAAGTGGAAATTGTCTCTCTTAAGCGGGAAAGCACGGCAGCAGAATTTGAGCAGGTAGATATTATCGTTGGTGGAGGAGCGCAAGATCGGCAGCAAGAAATTGTCATGCGAGATTTACAAGGAGCAAAAGCCGAAGCACTGCGAGCAAAACTAGAGCAAGGCACACCAGGAGTATTTACTTGTGGTTCACCTCAACTATTGGGTCATTATTACGAACCTGCTCAGGGTAAAAGAATTGAAGGCTTAGGTATATTGGATATGGTGAGTCAGCATCCAGGTATTGAAGCACAACGCTGTATTGGTAACTTAGTGTTTGAAATTACCGCTACGCCGATCGCTTCCGAGCTAGAGGCAATGATCGGTGAAAAACCTGTAGTGATTGGCTTTGAGAATCATGGAGGCAGAACCTATCTACAGAATGTGCAGCCTTTGGGTAAAGTAATCAAAGGTTATGGCAACAACGGCGAAGACCAAACCGCAGGAGCTTTCTATGGTAATGCGATCGCTACTTATGCTCATGGACCTTTGTTGCCCAAAAATTACTTTATCGCCGATTGGCTAATCAAAAAAGCTTTACAGCAAAAGTACAAAACAGAAATTATCTTGTCCCCTTTAGATGATTCTTTGGCAATTGCAGGACGCAAATCTATGTTTAAACGCCTGGGAATATCAGTTTCAGCCGTTGCTGTTTAGAATTGTCTTGGGAGTTTTTTAATGAAGTTGCATGTAAGTTGCGTGCGTTGCAAGGTAAATTGCCTTAGTATTGCATAAAGACAATTTATGCAAGATAATCTTGCAATCCGTAAATATTAGCAATTGCAACCACAACTATGACTGGAAAAGTACTAGATAATGGTTCTGCTGGCGCTTTAGTTCTGATCATACCATTGGCTTTTGGTTTTGTTGTTTTGTATATGTTATGGCCGTTCTTGCTCTTAATTGCAGCAATTATCGCAGCTTTCAAAATTTGGCAAGACTATAAGTGGCAAAAATGGTGTGCAGAAATTAATCCTTACTTTAATCAACTAATTAAGGAAACTAGAGGCTATGTAACTCCAGTAGACCTATCCGTAAAAGCAAACCTAACTGCAAGTGCTGCAAAAGCATTTCTCGCTCGTAAAAGTGATGAGTACGGCACTCAGCCAAAAAAAACAGCTGATCAAGGGATAGTATACTACTTTCCTACTGCTAGTGCTTTAGGCAGTATCTTAGACGATAGCGAACCTGAACCAGCAGTAAATTCATACCAATTAGCAGGCAAAGACTCTGGCAAATTATCTGTTAGAGGTATTGCTCAATTAGCAAAGCAAGAACAAAACGAAGCTGTCGATAGTAATGAAGATGCCGAATCATCTACTGTCGCCCTAATTACCAAAGCAGAATCTCCCCAATCCACTGCAATTAGTCTTGAGTCTGAGACAGATAGTTCAACCATCAAGCAAACCACTTCTATTGATGCTGGTCAATCGTTGATTCAAGCTGAACTAGCAAAACGCCTCGACCTTAATTCTAGTACAGTTGGCAGACGCAAATCTGATCCAGATTTTGAACTATGGAGCATGAGCAAAGATCCAGAAGGAATTGCTTGGAGATATGACCAGGATACAAAGCTTTACGTAGCAGTCGTTTCAAACTAAATAGCTATAAGCTTTTTTAGTGGGATTAGAGTTGAAGCTAGAGAAATAGCCTAAATTATAGGTATTATTCTCTACTCTCTCTAGTCCTTGAAATTTTATTAGGGTATCTAGCAAAAATTTTTTGTCGTTTTTAAAATCTAAATCCGTCTCAAGCATATGAATCAGCACTGGCATTGGCAAACTTGGCAGGATTATGCTTATCTCACCTGTGATTTACTGTCCCCTTGGCAACACGGCTTTTTTACTCAAGAATTTTATCCTCGCACTCCTGAAGATCTTACTTCAATTTGGCAATTAAGCGACCCCCACGGACACGCCTCCAAAGGCAAATCCTTTAGGGCTTCGCGATCGCCAATAACTGCATATCGGGTGAAACAAATACACGGCAATCTAGTTTTAACTCCCCAAGAAATTACAGATACAGTAAATCAGCTAAATTCTCCTCATGAATTAGCCGAAGCTGATGCCGTAATTAGCGATTATGCTCCCCTAAAGGACTTGCTGAGTCCTTCGGACTTGCTTCGCAACCGCGTCGCGCATACCCTTACGGATCGCTCCCAAGAATCTGTATGGGCAGCCAGTGCCGACTGTACTCCTGTCTTAATCGGCGATATAGCTACAGGACAAGTATGTGCTATTCATGCAGGTTGGCGAGGTACAGCCCAGAAAATTGTGCCTCAAGCGATCTCCAGATTTCTCGAATTTGGCAGTAAGAAATCTTCTCTGCGGGTGGCGATTGGACCCGCGATCTCAGGTAAGATGTATCAGGTGGATGAAAAGGTGGCAATTGAAGTTGCTCGCAGTATTTTGCCTCAGCCCAATTTAGAATCTGAAACCGTTTTGAATAAACTCAAGCAGTTTCCCCATGCACCAATCTTAGAAGATGAACTACCAGGAAAAGTCCGCTTAGATGTCCCTCGAATTAATCATCTTCAACTCGAACAATTGGGAATTGATCCAGTACAAATTGCGATCGCACCCTATTGTACATTTCAGGAAAAAGATCTATTTTTTTCTTACCGACGCACTGGTGAAAAAAAAGTCCAATGGTCGGGGATTGTTTCTAGATAGTTTTTAGTTTTTTAAAAACAACTTCCCTATGTCCTTCCACTTCAATTCTGTAGAGCAAATCCTCACTCAGCTAGAAAGCCAGCCTGGGTGGGAAAAATTGCGGGAACATCGTCAACTCCTAAAATGTTGGGAGAAAGTGGTTAATCAACAAACTGCCCAACATACTCGCCCTCTCTATATTAATCGGCAGATATTTTATATAGCGACTTCTAGCGCCGCCAGAGCGCAGGAGCTTTCTTTTCAAAGATACACCCTGCTGAAAAGACTTAATCAACAACAGCTAACTGCTGAAATAAAAGATCTCCGTTTTTCCTCTTCGCAATGGCATCAGCAGAATCCCGGGCAAGATAGTCAGGCTTTATTTACGATTAGCGATCGCCAAAAGCATGAGCATGCCAATCGCCATCAAACCAAAATTTCTTCAGACTCCTTAGTTTTCCTCAAAGAAAATGAAAAAGTTGAAGATCAGCTATCTCCTCAAGATCGGGCTAAAAATGCTGCTCAACGCTGGCTGAGAATCATTGAACAGAGATCTAAGGCTACTCTGGCTTGCCCGAAGTGTAATTCGCTCATATCTCAAGCAGAATTGAGTAGATGGAATTTATGTCATCATTGTATAGCTCAAAAATGGTCGAAAGAATATTGTCCACCAGTTTTTCTAAAACAAGAATAAAAAAGAGAATATAAAGAAAACTCTATTCCTTGTTAATGATCCCCTATTGAGTTTTTCAATTATATTTCCGAGAAGATACG
>JAAUOU010000019.1 GCA_012034765.1 Pleurocapsaceae cyanobacterium CSU_1_1
CGAAATAGCCTTAATAAATTCAGAAAACGAAATCAAGTTACTACATAAACACTCTATATAAAATCGATAGGAAGAAGACAACAATAATGCTTAAATTTATTAATCTCATCAATTAACTTCAACTGGTCTTTTAGGTGTCTTAATGGCAAGCTCTTTAGCTTCTAAACCTGCATCAGCTAATAGCGCTCTTACAGTCACAATAGAAGCACCAACAATTCAAACTGCACAATCAAAAACAAATACTTATGTAGTTGATTTTAATGATCAATCTGAAACAACAGGATTTATTAAAACCAATGGTACTGGTGCTGCTGCTACTACCTATACTTATGGTGGCAATTTAACAATTCTAAAAGCCAATCAATGGGGCGGTGCAAGCAAAACTAAATATATTACCCAATCTCAAAGTAATAGCAGTTTCAACGTAAAAGTTAACCAAGACCAAAGATACTTCGGTTTTTGGTGGTCAGCAGGAGATAGTGCCAACAAGATAATTTTCAAAAATGATGGTCAGGAAGTAGCCGTCTTTCAAACAAAAGATTTAGTCGGTTTTATCAACACTCGACCCCCTGCTGAAAAAACTTTATACTACGGTAATCCTAATTGTCCCACTGTCGGTGTTGCTCCTTGCGGTACTAACACTGGACATAAAGCCGAACCATTTGCTTACGTCAACGTTCACTTTAATAACGAAGTATATGACGAAGTTGTAATTCAAACTCTAACATCTTCAAAATTTGAATCGGACAATCACACTTTTTCAGCACAAAATCAGACTGTTACGGGGGTAAATGTACCACAATCAGCTACTGCTGTGGCAGACTCATTTTCTATTAGTGAAGATGGAGATAGTAATAATATTACTCGCAATATAATCACCAATGATTTAGGTGTAAATCCTAGTCTATTGGGTGTAAATCTTAGCGCAAGCCAGCTAACAAGCAAAGCTGTAACTAATGTAGGTAAGCAAGTGACTCTAGCCTCTGGTGCTTTGGTAACTCTTAATAGCAACGGGACTTTTACTTACAACCCTAATAGTAAGTTTGAGTCTCTCGATCTCAATCAGGCTGCTACTGATACTTTTTCTTACACGATTAAAGATAATCAAAACAACATTAGTACTGCCACGGTAACCATGACTATCAATGGAGTTACTGATGATAGCGATGGTGATGGAATTATAAATAGTGTAGAAGGAACAGTTCTTGATACCGATGGTGACGGTACTCTTAACTATCTCGATCCTGACAGTGATGGCGATGGCATTCCTGATTCTGTTGAAGGCAGCAGCGATTCGGATCTTGATACTGATACACTTCCTAACTATCTAGATACTGACAGTGATGGCGATACTATCAACGATTCTGTAGAAGGTGGCAATGATTCCACTCTTGATGCCGATACAGACCGCAACTTCTTAGATCTTGACAGTGATGGCGATGGCATTCCTGATCAGAATGAAAAGATCGCTGACTCCAATGATTCAGGTGAGACACCTGATGTAAATGCCAACAGTCTAGTTTCTCCTAGAACACTTGACGACTTAGATGGCGATGGCTTGAAAAATTATCTAGATCTTGATAGTGACGGTGATGGGTTATCAGATAGTAACGATCCTACTCCTGGTCCCTATGTTGTAAATTTCTCTGACTAAAACATTAATTAATCGATTTAACTGTTAAAAACTGAAAAGCGATCGCATGAATTTGAGCGATCGCTTTTTTTATTCTTTTGGCTTGAGTCAGGCGATCGCTTTTGTTTAAGGCTTCATGTTAAGACGATCGTTTATCCTTTAGAGCTTTTTTCTGGGAATTTATATATTGCGATCGCATTTATAACTTTCCTGAAAGGCGATTACCCTAAAGGACTAGCTTCGCGTCGCGCTCCGCGTACCCTTCGGATCGCCACAACTTAAATGTTGATAGCATATAAGCTATCATATGTTTATGGCTATCAAAATAGTAGTTGACACCAATGTTTTCGTAGGTGTGTTAGTCGGACAGAGAGAATCAGCTAGTAGAGAACTTGTAAGACAGTGCTTAAGAGGAAAATATCAGCCTCTAATGGGCAATGCCTTATTTGCAGAATATCAAGATGTTGTTAACCGCGATCACATTACTGATCTTTGTCCTTTAACTACTAATGAAAAAATGAATTTATTAGCAGCCTTTATGAATGTATGCCAGTGGGTTAGGGTTTACTATCTTTGGCGACCTAATTTACCTGATGAAGCCGATAATCATTTGATTGAATTAGCTGTTGCTGGCAATGCTCAGATAATTGCTACCAGAAATATAAAAGATTTCCAGCGATCTCAGCTACAGTTTTCTCAGTTCGAGATTCTCAAACCAGAAGAAGTTTTGAATTATTAATCATCAAGGAGGCTTTTACTATGTCTGTTTTAACAATTCGTTTACCAAATGAAAAACATGAAAGGCTCAAAGTCTTAGCTAAGGCTAGAGGTATGAGTGTAAACAAGTTAATCGAAGAATTAAGCACTATTGCTCTAGCGGAATTTGATACCGAGACTCGATTTCGCGCTTTGGCAGTTCAAGGCGATCCAAAAGTAGGAATTGCTATTTTGGACAAACTAGATTCATATTTTTCTAATACAGAGGATTTACAATAAGATTTTGTCTCAATCTAGTCTTAAGTTCTCTTGTAATTTTAGCTAGTTAAGTTAAACTCATTGATCTTGTGTTTTTGAAAAGGGCGATCGCTTTGTTTATGAGAAACTAACCCAAGTTTTTGCACGAAAAAGAGATAAAATAACTTGCTCAAAGGAACACAAGGGAAGTTATATTGAAAACAACTCGTTATTTTGAACGTGGGGGATGCGTCGTTTTACGGCGCAAATCCAACCACGTTGTTGAGGAACAAGTCTTATTAAAAAGACCTTATATCAATCAAGAGTGGTGTCAAAAAGCAATTCAAGAGCCTGTCAAAAAGGAAGTACAACCCGATGGACGAATTCGTCACTGGATATACATTATAATCCAAGTTGGTAGTTAATTTTAAAGTTTAGCAACGTCAATTCCTCGTCATTTTAATTTATTGGCGATCGCATTTAGTAAGTGCGATCGTTTATACCACAAGGGTATATCCAAAGGTGTATCCTTTAGGGCTTTTTTTTACTTGTAGCTTAGACTAGCTTTAAAGCTAGAGCAGAAAAATGAGATAATCATTAACTATACATACAATTTGTATTAACAATTAGATATGTTTGAGTGGGACGAGGCGAAAGCAAAGAGTAACGAAACCAAACATTCGGTGAGTTTTCCCTTTGCTAGCAGAGCGTTTGAAGATGAAAACCGATTGACGGTGATTGATGATCGCTCTGACTACGATGAGGTGCGCTATGTCACGTTAGCACGTATCGAGAAACGTGTTTATGTGCTGGTTTATACCCTCAGAAATTCCCTGATTCGTCTTATTTCCGCGCGAAAAGCTAACAGTAAAGAGGTGAAACGTTATGACAACCGTTAATTACACTCCCGATCCCAGCAAAAAAACGCAGCTTACAGAAGAGCAAGAAGCCAAATTAGCAAATCTTTCAGATGAAGATATTGACTACTCGGATATTCCAGCACTCGAAGATGATTTCTGGAACAATGCCAAATTTATCACTCCTGATCTGACGCAACCCGTGACATTAAGAGTAAAGCAATCCGTGCTTCAGTATTTCCAAGCCAATAACAAAAAAGGTTATCAATCACGTATGAATGCCGTCTTAGAAAGCTATGTTCTGGCACAAAAAAACCTAGAACAAAATAAGCAGAATTCTTAAGTGACTTGTAAAAAATTTTGATAGAGATCGCCCTGCCTAGAGCGATCGCTTTTTATTTGACTTGATGTTAAAGCGATCTCGTTGATCTTGTGTTTTTGAAAAGAGCGATCGCTTTTCTGTTTGATTTGGTGTTAAGGCAATTAGGCTATGTCAAACCTTCGCGATCGCCTCAATAATTTTCCTGACAGGCGATCTCAGTTCAGCATTGAGTACATTGACATTTTTACAAGCTATCAATAAACTTTTCTGGACTTACTCGTGCTTGCTTGAGAATATCGCTTAAAGTTCCTATTTTTAACTCTCGATGCACTGGTACAACGCAACCAATTTGACCATCGGATGTTGTTTTTTTCATAATGACGTGACTACCAGTCTGACGAGTTTGTACAAAACCCAAGCTCTCCAATGCTTTAATTGCTTTCTTACTAGAAATTCTAGGCAATTTAGGCATAACTAATGTCCATAGTGGTGATGTACCGAGGAGAAGTCTCTGGTAAAGGAAATTCTTCTAAATACAATCTTGTAGCTTCCTTTAAACCAAAAACAGCTTGTTCAATAGTTTCTCCTTGGTCTACCGTACCAATTTCAGGACATTCGGCAATGTATGTATCGTCTTCTTTGTAAACAATTACTGTGAAACTACGGCTTTTCATCTCGATCTAGTTTTAGGTTTCTTTGTAATTTTAGCTGGTCAAGGTTGTTAAAAAAGATCGCTTATACCACAAGGGTACAATGTCCTTTACGGCTTTTTTAATGGAGTTATGCGATCGCCCAAATTCATGCGATCGCTTTTTTCTGAGTAGGTATCAAATAAATATCAAGTAATATTTTTTTGTATTAACAATTAAATATGTTTGAGTGGGGCGAGGCGAAAGCAAAGAGTAACGAAACCAAACATTCAGTGAGTTTTCCCTTTGCTAGCAGGTTGATTTAACTCGTCTAGAAGCAGAAGCCTTACCAATTAACTCTATTGCCTTAGCAAAATAGTAATTAGAAATAATTAGGGCGATCGTTTATGCTAAAGCCCTAAAGGATTAGCTAGCGCGTCCGTCCTTCGCGTCCTTCTTTAGGGCTTTTTTATTGCTTATATTTGAGTAATGCGATCGCGAATATCGAAACAATAGACTTACGTTTTCATCCAGATGAAACTTATCTTAACTTGCGATCGTTTATGCTAAAGCACTAGCCCTAAAGGATTAGCTAGCGCGTCCGTCCTCCGCGTCGTCCTTTAGGGCTTTTTATTTGACTCGATGCTCAAACGATTACTTTAACCGCGATCGCAAAATAGGTAATATCGTTTAGGTTTTTAAAAGCGATCTGAAGGGTAGACCGAGCCTAATCGCTTTTTTCTCATAATTTCATTATTAATTTTGAAAAGGATTGATAATTGTTAAAACTTTATTAATTACCAAGCCATTGTACATGTCTTCATTTATGCGTAACCCATAATGTATACTCAACCAAAATAATCATTTTTCATAATTTGCTCTATCTCAACAAAACCATCTTCAGGAATCTCAAAGTCAAATACCATAGTAGCGATCGCATCTTGATAAATATCAAAATATTCAGATTTCAGATAATTCTTCAGGCTGGGATTTTTCTTGAGGATTCGATTAATACGATTGCGAAAGTTAACAACTTCTTGCTGCCATCCTTTGCGAGATCTTTCTACTTCCGAATCCCAGTATTTTAGCTTGAGGATATGCTCAATCAATCGCTGCATATAACTGTCCAGCGATCGCTTTTCTGACTTTCCCATATCGTCGATTTCATCTAACAGATTATCCCAGTCCATATTTTCAAAATCTTTATTTTGAATAGCTTCTTTTGTCTTTTCAATCCAAAGGTTAAAGTCGCGATCGTGTAACTGTTTTAAATTAATCATGATGTTTGATTTTTTTTATTAGTTCTAGCAGCGATAAAGGACAAGACATTGAGCATAACGCAAAAGTAGCAGGAAATTTATGGTGGCGTGAAAGCGTGCAGCAAATACATTTTCGTGGTTATGCTGCTATTGCGCCTCCGTTCAAGTCCGATCTATTGTGGCAAACGCGATCGCGCAGCGCTCAAGCAATAGCAGTCTGTTCCCAGCAAAGTCAGCCTTTAATGTCAGAGTTGGATTTTAAGACCAAAGTGGCAGCTTTGGAAAGTTCGGAGCGAATATTATCACGTCCCTTAAGTTGGAATGCCTATCAAATTACGCCGATTGAATATGAATTTTGGCAAGGAGATGAGAGTAGACTACATCAAAGACTTCGCTATAGTTTACAAATACCCAATGTCGACTTTGCACAAGCATCAAATCTTGCAGAATTAGTCATAAAATTGGGAATCTGGACTCAGCAACGTTTACAACCTTGAGTCAACTGTGACAAGTTAAGAAAAAATTGAAATAGTTGGTTTGATCCGTTCTGGGATGGGCTGTGTTAGAACGGGTTAATTAATCGTTGAATTTTACAGTAAACAATTTTTTGCTAACTTTGGTTTAAATTTAATGAGCGCAAACAGCAAGCTAGGAGAAAAACTGCTTTCTCTCCATCGGCAAAAATTTACTGGAGTTTTGACCATCACAGCTCAAAACGATCAACAGCAGTGGGAGATGTTTTTTCACCAAGGGCAGTATTTATGGACAGAAGGAGGTTATCACGCCAATCGTTCTTGGCGCAGAAACTTTACTCGCTATTGTCCTGGAGTAAATACAGAAATAGTTGAACTGAGATACCAGCCACAAATGCGATCGCGATCTTACTGTTTGCTTAATGTCTTGCTTCAGCGAAAAATAATTCAGCGCCAACAGATTCAAGCTTTAATTGATAATCTTAGCCAAGAAATTTTGTTTGATTTACTACAAGCAGAATACAAAAGCGTTCTGAATTATAGTGTTGAAACCACTTCGGCTCATTATTTGCTCAAAGCTGGCTTTAGCCTGTCTTTAATCTCGCTCAATTTGGAACAAATTCTGTTTGAATCCCAGACAGCATGGTCTAAGTGGGGTAGTAAAGGATTAGCTTCTTGTTCCCCCCATCATGCTCCTTTGCTCCATCGCGGTCAAGATTTACAACAGCAGTTACCAGACTTGATTGTTGCTAATATGTCTCGCTTATTAAATGGAAAACAGACCCTCAGAGATTTAGCAGTCAAAATGGATAAAAATGTTTTAGATCTTACCTGTGGCATCATCCCCTATTTTTCAAAGGTTATCTACGGTTGTTAGAAATTGCCGATCTAGCTGATGCTCAAGCCATGAAGTAAGGTAAGGCTTTTAAACAAAGAACTTTAATAAAAACCTAAGATATTTAAACTAATAAATCTGAGATAATAGCAAAGAGAAAATATATTAGCCTAAGCTGCACCTTGCCAACTCACACCGATATGATTTTTGCGTTTCAGTTTCAATCTCCTGGTCCAATTATTTTTGAGCTTGGACCAATTGTGCTTCGTTGGTACGGTTTGTTGATTGCTACAGCGGTATTAGTGGGGCTAACTTTAGCTCAATATTTAGCCAAGGCTCGTCGGGTAGATCCAGACCTGTTAGGAGATTTAGCAATTTGGTTAGTTATTGGCGCTATTCCTTGCGCTCGTCTCTACTATGTTATTTTTCAATGGCAGGAGTATGTTCAGCGCCCTTGGTGGCATATGTTAGCGGTGTGGGAAGGTGGGATTGCGATCCACGGTGCGATTATTGGGGGGACGATCGCTACCATTATTTTTGCTCGTCTGAAGCGCATTTCTGTGTGGCAGCTATTAGATTTAATAGCACCCTCGCTAATTTTGGGTCAAGCTATTGGTCGTTGGGGTAATTTTTTTAATTCTGAGGCATTTGGAAAGCCGACAAATTTGCCTTGGAAATTGTATATTGCTCCTCAATACCGTCCTTTAGAGCTAATCGATCAAGAATTTTTTCATCCGACTTTTCTGTATGAATCCTTGTGGAATCTAGGCATATTTGCCTTACTACTCTGGTTGTTTTTTTGGGGCTTAAGCAGAACTAATCAACTCAAAACTGGTACGCTTGCAGGGGTCTATCTAATTGGCTACAGTCTGGGTCGGGTTTGGATTGAATGGTTGCGTACTGATAGCCTGATGATTGGGCCTTTAAAGATGGCTCAACTAGTCAGCTTATGCGCGATCGCTCTTGGTCTACTAATACTTGCATGGCTGTACTGGTTGAGAAGACCATTACCCGATGTTGTCTTTCCCAATTGCGCAAAATCATCTAACTACAGACAATAATTCAATACTTCAGAAGTCAAATATTTATTACTTAATGAACTTAACTCAAACTGCCCTCAAGCCAGCGGTCTACATTATTGGTGCTGGGCCAGGAGATCCAGAATTACTGACCATCAAGGCATATAAAATACTGACTCAGGCCGATGTAATTCTTTATGCTGATTCATTAGTACCCAAGCAGATTTTAGAGGATGTTCGCAGTGATGCCGAACTTGTGGCAACGGGGAATAAGACCCTAGAGCAAATCATTCCCCTGGTAATTGAGCGAGTTGGGCAGGGTAAATCGGTGGTGCGTTTACATTCGGGGGATCTAACTTTATATAGTGCGATCGCCGAACAGATGCAAGCTTTTACTGAAGCGGATATTCCCTTTGAATTGATTCCTGGAATCAGTGCTTTTCAAGCTGCGGCTGCCAAACTCAGCACAGAGTTGACTATTCCAGAGCTAGTACAGACGATTATCCTGACCAGAGTTAGCGGTAAAGCATCTGCTGTCCCCGAAACTGAGGAATTATCTAGTTTGGCTGCTCACAAAGCTAGCTTATGTCTCTATTTAGCTGCTCGCCATAGTTCAAAAGCACAGGCTCAGTTATTAGAACATTACCCCGCGGATACTCCTGTGGCAGTTTGTTATCGAGTGGGTTGGCAAGACGAGCAAATCTGGGTCGTCCCTTTGTCAAAAATGGCTGCGGTGACCAGAGAAAACGATTTAATCAGAACAACCTTATATTTAATTAGTCCTGCGCTGCAAAAGGCAGTAACAACTCGTTCCCGTCTCTATCATCCCCAACATCAGCATCTGTTTCGACCAGGTCAAAAACCTGAACAGGTAAAGTAACACAGACAAACTAAATGGTCAAAATCATTAAACAAACGACCTCAATGCAGACTCGCGATCGCGTGAGGCTGGATGCAGACATCTATCGCCCTGAAACAGAGGAAAAGCTGCCGATTCTGCTGATGCGCCAGCCCTATGGTCGAAAAATCGCTTCAACGGTGGTTTATGCTCATCCTCGTTGGTATGCAGCCCAAGGATATATTGTCGTAATTCAAGACGTGAGGGGAAGGGGAACATCAGCAGGAAACTTCGATCTGTTTACCCACGAAGTCGCTGATGGCTTGGATACGATTAACTGGGTGTCAAGCTTACCCCATAGTACGGGCAAAGTTGGCATGTATGGTTTTTCCTATCAGGGCATGACTCAGCTATATACCGCAGCCCATCAGCCAGCCTGTTTAAAAGCGATCGCCCCAGCTATGGTAGCCTACGATCTTTACAGCGATTGGGCTTATGAAAACGGCGCATTTTGTCTCTGGGCTAATCTTGCCTGGGCAATTCAGCTAGCGGGGGAAACGGCGCGCCTTAAAGGAGATGAAGCAGCCTATTTAAAACTGAAAGCAGCCTCCAGTAACCTGCCCTTAAATGGCTCTATTGCTGCCAATCCTGAATTAATGCAGGAATTAGCCCCTGATTCTTTTTATCATCAGTGGTTGCATCATCCTGATACTGGTGCTGAATATTGGCAAAAGCGATCGCCCAAATATCTTTTAGACAAGGTAGATCTGCCCATGTTACACGTTGGCGGATGGTTCGATCCTTATCTTCGGGGAACAATGAGTCTTTATCAGGCAATGGTTGCTCAATGTAACCAACCTCAACATCTGTTAGTTGGGGCATGGGGGCATCTTCCCTGGGGTAGCAAACTGGCAGAGGTGGACTATGGTGTAGAAGCACAAAACCCGATTGACGAAATTCAAATTCGCTGGTTTGATCATTGGTTGAAAGGTATTGACACAGGATTACTGGCAGAATCAACCATATCTCTGTTTGAAATGGGTAGCAATAGCTGGAGAGAGTTTGACAGTTTACCTCGAAAGCAAATAATCTTTTATTTAGCCAGTGATGGTTTAGCTAGTATCAGAGAAGATAGCGGGATGTTGTGGCAATATGAAGAACTTGTCGATCCTTCGCCTCAAGAATTAATCGAAACCGATCTCAGCGAGATAGTGAGCGAGTTCGATCACAACATAGATATTTTAGTTCACGATCCTTGGCGACCAGTACCCGCATTAGGCGGACATGCTATCTATCCTAGTGGATCTTTTGAGCGATCGCTTTTCGACTCTCGTTCGGATATTCTTACTTACACCTCCGCCTCTTTAGAATCAGATTTACATCTGACAGGTGCAGTAACTTTAGAAATTTACTGCGCTACGGAAAATCCTAGTTTTGATCTTTGTACCGTTCTGTCTACAGTAAATCCAGATGGTGCAGTGTTTAACTTCACCCAGGGCTATATTCGAGTAGTTGCTTTAGATTCCAATCCCAATTTGATTAAAATCCCGCTACAGCCAACTTGTATATGTATTAAAGCTGGGGACAGCTTACGCCTCAGTCTTAGTGGAGCTTGTTTCCCTGCTTATCCTGTCAATTCAGGCGACGGCAAATTACCCCACGAATCTCACCAGATAGATAATTCAATCATTACCATTGAGGTGCATTCAGGGGGCGACTATACCTCAAAATTAGTGATCAATAATTAATCTACGATATTTATAAGCGAAACATCATAACTAAAATGGGGAAGTGAACAAAATACTGCTCTTACTCCCCAAATAGATATTTATGCTTGGCTAATTTAATTTTTACTGATTAGAATCTGCTGGTGGTGCTGCATTAGGATCTGCTGGTGCTGCTCCATCATCCATCTGTGTTGGTGCTTCTCCACCAGCATCAGTTTCACCACCTTCAGGAGTCGCACAAGAAGTGAGTAGACCCAAACTCAAGACAAAAGCAGCAAATAAAGTTCCTTTAACTTTCATATTTTTCTCCAAAAAAAAACTTCAACCGAGATAATTTACTGAAACAAATTATACATTTGCTCATAGTACAAAGCTTAATGTAACCAAATAGATGAAAATTTTCTGATAAGACAAGTTTGAATTTGCCAAACTTAATGACAACTTCATCTAGTGGTTATGAATTTGTAACACAATTTAGTTTATTTATCAAAATCTTGCTATTAATACCGTTTAATTTAAACATTTCTTTCTTTAAATCTGCTTGACTCTCTGACATGATTACGGGAGAAAAGCTTTAAGAGGCAAATATATGGAATTAATTCAACAGTTAACCCAAGGTCTAGGCGTTGATGAAAGCCAAGCTAAAGGTGGTGCTGGACTCATTTTCAAAATGGCACAAGAACAGCTAGGAGCAGGTGATTTTGCTCAAGTAGCTAATGCTCTTCCTGGTATTAGCAATCTAATCGGCGAAGCTCCTGCGGGGGGAAAAGGTATTGCTGGGGCGATTGGCGGCTTGGCTGGCATGATGGGTGGAGACAGTGGCGGAGGACAATTAGCTAATATGGCTGCTTTGGCTACTGGTTTTAGTCAACTCGGTTTAAATCCTGGCATGGCGACTAAATTTATTCCCATCATCTTGTCTTTTACTCAAAATAAAGGTGGAGACGGGATTAAAGATATTTTGGCAGGAGTTTTGCAATAGAAATTAAGTTATCCTACATTAAGATTTGAAGACGTTTTCTAGAGCGTCTTTTTTATTGAGATCTAAATCTAATTGCCAACCCGTAATGCAATAGACCACTTTTATCCCTTTTTATCCTTAAAATATAATTAAGTGTTAAGAAATATGAAATTTATTGTATGGCGATCGCTCAAAAAGCTCAACGAAAATCTCGTGTCATAGTCGTTGGGGCTGGGATCGGTGGTTTAACGGCAGGAGCATTATTAGCTAAACGTGGTTATCAGGTAACAATTTTCGATCAGGCAATTGTGCCTGGCGGATGCGCTTCAACGTTTAAACGGCGTGGTTTTACCTTTGATGTGGGAGCAACCCAAGTAGCAGGCTTGGAGCCTGGAGGTATTCATCACCGCATCTTTAAAGAACTGGAAATTGACCCCCCAGAGGCTAGCTATTGCGATCCTGCCTGTGCAGTATTTCTACCAGGGGAAACTGAGCCAATTAACGTTTGGCGTGATGCAAATCGATGGCAACAAGAAAGACAAAAACAGTTTCCTGGCAGTGAACCTTTTTGGCAGTTATTAAATCGGCTATTTGAAGCAAGCTGGCGTTTTCAGGGGCGAGATCCTGTACTTCCTCCTCGCAGTACCTGGGATTTGTGGCAGTTAGTTTCGGCAGTTAGACCAGATACTTTAATTACCGTGCCTTTTGCCCTGATGAGGGTAGCTGATGCCTTAAAGCTATATGGCTTGTCTGACAATCAACGCTTAAAAACCTTTTTAGATTTACAGTTAAAACTATATTCCCAGGTGGGAACAGAAGAAACAGCCTTACTTTATGCCGCCACAGCGTTAGCAGTTTCCCAAACACCCCAAGGACTATTTCATCTGCAAGGTAGTATGCAGACATTAAGCGATCGCTTAGTAGCTGGTTTAGAGAAATACGGTGGTAAACTCTTGATGCGTCATAGTGTTAAAGAAATCCAGACTGAATCAGGAAAAGTTACAGGAGTGACGGTACAAAACCAAACAGGTGAAATCTGGACAGAATCAGCAGATGAAGTAGTGGCGAACGTTACAGCACAAGACTTAGTCAGGCTGACTAACGATCAAGCCCTGAATAATTACCAGCGTCGAGTAGAAAAGCTGCCCCAACCATCAGGGGCATTTGTAATTTACCTTGGGGTCAAACGAGAGGCAATCCCCCCAGACTGTCCACCCCATCTTCAGTTTCTTTATAACCAAGATGAAGTAATTGGCGAAAACAACTCCTTGTTTGTCTCAGTAAGTAAGCCTGGAGATGGGCGCGCGCCCAATGGACAAGCAACTTTGATTGCCTCTTCTTTTACCAATGCAGATCTATGGTGGAAAGACGGAAACTATGAAGAGATTAAACAACAATATACCACTGAGGCGATCGCTCGTTTAAATTCTTATTTCGACCTTTCTTTTGAAAACATCATTTACACCGAAGCAGCAACCCCCAGAACCTTTGCTAAATATACCGCTAGGGACCAAGGCATCGTCGGTGGATTAGGACAACGAATTAAGACTTTTGGTCCTTTCGGCTTTGCTAACCGCACTCCAGTTAAGCATCTTTGGCTAGTAGGAGACTCCACTCACCCAGGAGAAGGTACGGCAGGGGTTAGTTATTCCGCTTTGACAGTAACTAGGCAAATTGAAGTAGGTTAAATAATTATGTTTAAAACAGCTTTGATCTAGATTAAGACCAAAGTTATTCTTCTGTATCTACTTCTTCATCTTGGTCTAGAATATCCTCCAGTTCATCTGTTCTTTTCTGGTCGTGAAATTGATCTGATTGATGAGGCATAAATCGACCAGTACTTTTAATCCATCTAAAAAGAGATTTATTCTCTCTGGGGGCAATAATCGCTGCGGGTTCACCTATCGGTTCTTGTTGCAGTGCGGGGTTATGATATTTTTTAGCCATTTTTATTGTTGCTTTAACGGTACTTAAACAAAAATCATGCCCAAACAAAGCCTAAACTGGCTTTATAAGCTGAAAATACGTCACGATTTTGGTTGAGCCATTTTACAAAACGATAAGATATAGCTGTACGAAATGCCTCCAAAGCTTCAGGAAAAGTATTCAAAGGTTTGTTCGGTTACTTTTCTCCTTCAACATTTGTCATTAAATAATCAATATCTTCTGCATCTTCAAAGACTGGCGCGCTCATGACGATAGCTATTTTTCTTTGACCAATCAGTTTAGATATCCCTCTTTTGTCAGACTCCGAGTTCAAGTAATAACAAATAAGAGAGATTATCCAGAAAGAAGTAACGGTTGAAATTGATTCATAGTATGAATTAAACGATGAAGTCCTAGTAATAAAGAAGAATTAGGAAAAAGTTCTAGCCAGGGAAAAATTAACCACAGCAGAAGGCTCGGTTGAATAATTAAACGGAAATTATTTAAGACATTTTCCATCCTGATTGATGATTCCATTGTGGATGAGAAGCGAAATTAATATTTATTTGAGTGCTTTTATCAGTTATCTCAGATGAATTTAAGGACAAGAAAGTTTGGGTATTTAAACTAATCATTAAATAGGCACTCATGATAATTTCCCACCATTTATTAATCTCTGAAAAATTAGTAAATCGGTAATCCGTCCATCCTAGTTCTTGTTTACATTGTCTAAAGCTATATTCAACCCAGGTTCTTAATCCATAAAGATTACCTAATAAGCCCAGCAATATTGATCGATGACGGAAACTGTTGGTCGTGCATCTCTTTTTAAGTGTTTCTGGATCTGTAATTCTACATCCATTGCCCTCTCTACCTCACAACCAACAACAACCTATTTCATTGTGGCTTGATTTTCGGAAAGTGACAAAAAAGGGATAATCATCAAGATAATTTTTTGAGCAGATCGAAAGAGATCGCTTTTTTTTAATTTAACTGTATACTTTTAAACATTAATATTATGTAAGTATAACTAGATACAAATTTATAAAATTTATAAATAAATTTCCTTAAATATTTGTTGATGATTAAATCAGCTATTGATAATTAATGAGTCAAGACTTGGAGCGACAAAAAACTCAGTATCAAAATCTTAAACAGATTTTCAAAGATACTGTTCAAACAACCAGGCAAATTCTCAGGTGCGATCGCGTTTTCATTTATGATGCCACTGATTTACCTCGAGCGAAAGTTTTAGCGGAATCCGTTGATGAAAACTGTACTTCTATTTTAGGCAAAGCGATCCACGATCCTTTTTTAACAGGGGATTATCTGGAGATGTACTGTTATGGCATGTCTTTAACCATAGACGATATTTACACCCTAAATGCGAGTAAAAATCAGTTACAAGAGCTAGAAAAGCTAGGGGTTAAAAGTGTTGCAGTTGCCCCAATTCATGTTGACAATAAATTATTAGCTTTTTTGGTTGCACATCAATGTTTTCAAACTCAGCCTTGGGTTGAGCAAACAGTTGACTTATTATCAGCAAAAGCAAGTGCAGCAGGAGAAGCTATGGCAGAAATTGCCCATAATAACGAATCAAACGATTTAAACCTATTAAACTCCATAGCAGATAATCATACTCAGCATCATCCCCCAGCAAATAGAGCCAGCTACGATAAAAACCGAGTTTGCCAGCAGCAAGAAAAAAATAACCATAACAATAACCATAAATTGTTTGCTGAGATTAAAAGCAAACTAACTCAACCAGCACCAAAAGATATGCTGAAAACTATAGTCGCAGATATACGTCAGCTACTTAATTGCGATCGCATTCTCATTTATAGTCTCAATGTTACTAATTATGGGGTGGTAGTAGCTGAATCCGTTGCTGATGGCTGGACTAAAGTGCTAGCTCGCTCCCCAGCAAACTCTCCTTGTACTGCTCAATATTTAGAAGAGGATCGCAATGGTAAAGTCCGTGTTTGGAACAATACTCAGGAGGAAGACGCTCCTAGCTGGTATCGAGAACAGTTGGAAGCTTTGGATGTTAAAGCTGGCTTAGTCGCACCGATTGCTCAGGAAAGTCAGCTATTTGGGCTATTGATCGCTCATCAATGTTCAGATGTTCGCAGTTGGCAACAGCCAGAAATTAATTGGATTACTCAAATTGCAAATTATATAGGTAATATGCCCGAATATACTCAAATTTTCCCTGGTAATCAGCCAACAAAATTAACTGATTTAACTGATGTTCAAGTAGCCGATGTTCAAAAGCAATTTAAACAAGAAGGACTGTGGATTAAGCATTTTACCGATGTGCTACAGCAAATTCGCCAATCTTTCAAAATTAAAGATATTCTAAAATCGAGTGTGCGGGAAGTACATCGAATTTTAAATTGCGATCGCGTAGTCATTTACTCTCTGCATCAAAAAGTTTACGGCAAAATCGTAGCGGAATCGGTTTCTCCTGGTTGGAAAAAAACAGTAGGAATAGTAATCCAAGATCCTTGTTTTGAAGCCAAATATCTCAAAAAATATCGTGACGGTAGAGTTACGGCTTGGAACAACATTTACGAAGCAGGGATGAGCAGTTGTTATATTCAGCAACTAGAGCAGCTTGAGGTTAAAGCTAATCTAATCGTGCCGATCATGATCGAAGGTAAGCTATTTGGTTTATTGGTTGTTCATCAATGTTCTAACCCTCGTCGATGGGAGCAATCAGAAATTCTGTGGTTGACTCAAATTGCTGTCCAAATTGGTTTTGCTCTCGATAATGCCCAATTATTAGCTGATGCTCAACGTTTACGTCAGCAAGCAGAATCAGAAAAAATGTGGACTGGGTATTTTACCGATGCAGTGCAGCAAATTCGCCAATCCCTAAAACAGGAAGATATTCTCCAAGCTAGTGTGCGAGAAGTACGAAGGATTTTAAATTGCGATCGCGTTGTGGTCTATGCTTTGGATCGAGATAATTATGGCAAGATTGTCGCCGAATCCGTAGTTCATGGCTGGACGAGAGCGTTCGGGAGAATCATTAAAGATCCCTGTTTTGAAGCCAGATATCTCGATCAGTATCGCGACGGGAGAGTACGCGCTTGGGAAAATATCTACGAAGCAGGGATGAGCCAGTGTTACGTAGAGCAATTGGCAAAATTGGAAGTTAGGGCAAATCTAGTCACACCAATTATCCATCAAGGCAATCTATTGGGTTTATTGGTCGCTCATCAATGTTCTGATACTCGCCAATGGCAGCAGGCTGAAATCCGCTGGATGACTCAGATTGCTACCCAAGTAGGTTTAGCTCTCGACAATGCTCAACTATTAGCAAAGGTAGAACAATATACGAAAAACACTCAGGAAATTCTAGAGCGTGCAGTCAACAACAGTGCAAATATTCAACGTACAGTGCAAACTGTTACCGAGGAATTTGCAACTCTCAATAATTCTTGTCAAAATTTTGCAGAAAATATCGAGCAGATCAAAGATTTGAGCAAGCAATTAGCCCAAAAGTCAATGAAGATGACTAGATCTGTAAATCTTGGCCAGATGGAAGTCAGTAATCAAGATTCTGTAGTTGAACTGTCCGATCAGATTTTTGCTTTGATGCAAGAGCTATTTGAGGCTACAGCCAAAATCGATCCTTTATTTACTAGTATAAAAACAGAAATCACTGACAAAACAGCTACTTTTGCCTCAGAAACAGAACAACTGATGAGGGGAGTTGAGGATTTTCAAACTGCTAGTCAGAAGTTAGAGCAAGTTGTAGCTTTAAATCGCGAATTGAGTAACCTCATTAGCAATATTTCTAATTCTTTGGACACTCAAATACAAGGTTCAACCTTTACTCAAAATTCAGTTGCTGACATAACGAATATTACCCAGCGAATTGCTCAACAATCTTTAGCCATCATTACATCCTTGAGCGAATTGAGGGATGGGATCAATTAAATATTAAAACCAACTAAGCGTTATGGTTGCAGATATATCTTAACTGTTGCTAAATTTCCCTTGTTCTCAACCGCCGATCGCGTCACAATATAAAGAAGTATATATACTCATTATTAAATATTTTTCTTGAAAACTTGTAAGAATGTTCAGACCAGAAACTACTAAGGCAGATTTTACTCATCTTAATTGCGACCTAGTTATTGTCGGTGGTGGGATTGTCGGGACAACTCTGGCAGCAGCACTCAAAGATTCTGGGTTAAAAATTATTTTGATTGAGGCTAGATCACAAGAAGTTACCGCCCAAAAAACTCAGGCTTATGCTTTTTCCCCTTTGTCAAGCCGTATTTACGCAGGTATTGGTATTTGGCAGGATATATTGCCTCATATCGGCAAATATCAGCATATCAGTCTGAGTGATGCCGATTATGCTCAAAAAGTAAAGTTTGAAACCAAAGATTTACCTGGAGAGCATTTGGGCTATGTGGCGCAACACAATATAGTTATTACGGCGCTGCATAAATATTTGGCTGATTGTCCTAACGTTACTTGGCTTTGCCCAGCAGAGGTGATTAACGTCACAACAGATCAACATGTTTCTACTGTCAAAGTTAAGGTTAATCAGGAACAACGCCTGATTAAAACCAAGTTAGTGATAGGTGCAGATGGAGCGCGATCGCATATTCGTAGTTTGGCAGGGATCAAAACTCGCGGTTGGAAATACTGGCAATCTTGTGTCGCTTTTACAATCGAGCATACTGCCCCTCAAAATAATACCGCCTTTGAACGTTTCTGGCCCAGTGGACCGATGGGAGTTTTGCCCTTACCAGGAAACCGTTGCCAGATTGTTTGGACAAATCCCCATGCCGATGCCCAGGCTTTAGCAAAATTAGATGAATCAGCTTTTTTGGCTAAATTACAAACTTATATAGGTGGAGTATTAGGCGAGTTAAAGCTAGTTAGTCAAAGACAAGTGTTTCCCGTGCAGTTAATGCAGTGCGATCGCTATATTAAGTCCCGCTTGGCTCTGATTGGGGATGCTGCTCACTGTTGTCATCCTGTTGGTGGGCAGGGTTTAAATATGGGTATCCGCGATGCTGCTAGTTTGGCGCAGATCTTACAAGCTGCTCATCAGCAAGAACAGGACATCGGTACAGTTAAAGTTCTTAAACGCTATGAAAGCTGGCGTAAGCTGGAGAATTTAGCAATTTTAGGTTTTACAGATTTATTAGATCGATTGTTTTCTAATAGTTGGTTGCCAGTGGTGGTGGTGCGTCGTTTAGGACTCTGGATGATGAGCTATCTTAAGCCTCTCAGAATTTTTGCCTTAAGACTGATGACAGGTTTATTAGGTAGAAAGCCAAAGTTGGCAATGAGCAATGAGCAATGAGCAATGAGCAATGAGCAATGTTATTATCAGGTATTGTAATCAGCCTCAGTTTTCGACTACAAGCTCTGCACCATGGATTAAAGATATAATATCTTTCGGTTTGCTTTCAAGCTGATCGCTTGTGGCTTCCTTCACATCAATCGGTAATTAACTTTAAGCAGAAGATCGCACATTATGATTCACGATATATTTATGCCCGCTCTCAGTTCCACTATGGAAACAGGTAAGATTGTTGAGTGGTCTAAATCTCCTGGGGATAAAGTAGAGAAAGGGGAAACTGTCCTAGTGGTGGAGTCGGATAAAGCTGACATGGACGTAGAAACCTTTTATGATGGCTATCTGGCGGTGATCATGGTGGAAGCAGGGGAAGAAGCTCCTGTAGGTAGTGCGATCGCTTTAATAGCGGAAACTGAAGCCGAAATTGCCGAAGCGAAGAAACAAGCAGCCTCTCATGCAGGTGGTGGCAGTAAGCCTCAAGCAGCAGCTCCTGTGGCTGTAACAGCACCGATAGAAGTTAATACCGCTACGGTAGCTAGTAATGGCAGCAGTAATAGTAATTCAGGTAGAACAGTTGCCTCGCCAAGAGCTAAAAAACTAGCCAAACAGTTAGGGGTAGACTTAAAATCTCTTCAGGGAAGTGGCCCTTATGGACGCATTACGGCGGGTGATGTGGAACAAGCTGCTGGTAAGCCTGTTTCGACTCCTGCTGCCACCCCCATCGGCGTTGCCCCTCAAGCTACTGCTAATGCTGCCCCTGCGGTAGTAGCTGCTCGTGTAACTCCTGCTGCGGCTCCTCCTGTAAATATAACTCCTGGTGAAACTGTACCCCTCAATACCCTACAAAAAGCAGTGGTACAAAACATGATGACCAGTTTGCAAGTGCCGACTTTTCATGTCACCTACACAATTAACACTGATGCTTTGGATCAGCTATATAAGCAAATTAAATCCAAGGGCGTTACCATGACAGCTTTACTAGCAAAAGCGATCGCTGCCACTCTCAAAAATCACCCTGTAGTTAACGCCAGCTATGCCCAAGATGCGATTAAGTATAATGCCGAAATTAACGTGGCTGTAGCAGTAGCCATGCCTGATGGTGGGTTAATTACCCCTGTATTGCGCAATGCCGATCAGATGGATATCTATTCTCTATCCCGCACTTGGCAAGACTTAGTTGCTCGCTCTCGCTCTAAGCAACTACAGCCTGAAGAATATAGCACTGGTACATTTACTCTTTCTAACTTGGGTATGTTTGGGGTGGATAACTTTGATGCTATCTTGCCTCAAGGACAAGGTTCAATTCTAGCCGTTGGTGGTTCAAAACCTCAGTTGGTAGCCGATGATTCAGGCATGATGGGAGTTAAACGCCAAATGAAGGTAAACATTACGTCAGACCACCGCATTATTTATGGCGCACAAGCAGCAGCTTTCTTGAAAGATCTAGCTACTTTGATTGAGACTAATCCTCAATCTTTGACCCTCTAACCAATAATTTTGACAATTAAGCTTGATTGCCTAAAGATTTGAGCAGTAGATCGGTTGCTTGCTCTACTACCAGAGGAGCGCTGAAAAAGTAACCCTGCATATAGTTACAGTGCAAAGATTTGAGCAGGTTCTTTAATTGTTCTGATTCTACTCCCTCGGCGACGATTTGAAGATTCAAGCCTGCTCCCAAAGTAGTAATTGCGTTGATAATAGCGAAGTTACTAGAGTCAAAACTGAGATCTTGAACAAAAGAGCGGTCTATTTTAATTGTGCTAAAAGGAAAGTCTTTCAGATAGCTTAATGATGAATACCCCGTGCCAAAATCATCCATAGAAAGAGAGATGCCCATTTGATGCAGACTTGATAATATTTGTTTGGCGAGGTTAGTATTTCGCATCGTAGCTGTTTCAGTTATTTCTAGCTCTAAGCAATCAGGACTTAGTTCGGTTGAGCGCAAGATTTGCTTGATTGTTTGTACAAGGTCATTGTTATAAAATTGACGAGCCGATAAATTGACCGAAACGATGAGGTTAGATAAGCCCATGTTTTGCCATATTTTTGTTTGGGCGCAAGCAGTTTTTAACACCCAGTCGCCGATCTCGACAATCAGACCGTTTTCTTCGGCGATGGGAATGAATAAATTAGGGGAAACTATGCCCAGATCTGGGTGCTGCCAACGTAGCAAAGCCTCTATTTTGACAATTTTGTTAGTATAAACTTCAACTATTGGTTGATAGTAAATAGCAAACTCTTGATTTTTTAGAGCATAATGTAAGCTATTTTCGAGACTTAGCAATTCATGGGCTTGGGAATTCAGTCTAAAGGTGTAATGTTGATAATTGTTGCGACCTTTTTCTTTCACCCAATAGAGAGCTATATCAGCATTTTTGAGTAGAGTCTCTGCATCTTTGCCATCATCAGGAAAGACAGCGATGCCTAAACTGCTAGTAATATGTAGATAGTGTTTGTCTAATTTAAATCCAGGCTTGAGAGCTGATAAGATTCTCTTAGCGATCGCTGTTGCATCATTGCGACAGTTGATTTCAGGCAGCAGCAGAGTAAATTCATCTCCACCCCAACGAGCAATGATGTCTTTTTCTCTAACGCAATCCTTCAATCGCTCCACCACGCTTTTTAACAATAAATCTCCAATTGCATGACCTAAAGTATCATTAATTGTTTTAAACCGATCTAAATCGATAAACACGACTGCCAGCATCTTATTATGCTGATCAGCTTGATTTAAGGCTTTAGCTAATTCGCGATCAAATAAAGTTCGATTAGGTAAATCAGTTAAAGAATCGTGAAAAGCTTGGTGTTGAATGATAATTTGGGCTTTTTTGCGTTCGGTCACATCTCGAAAGCTCAAGACTTGTCCGATTGTTTGCTTTTGAAGTTGCTGTATCTGAGAATAGCACTCCAACACTTTGCCGTTTTTTAGCTCTAGAGAATTAAATTGAGAGGAATTGTCTTGAGCATATCTTGCTTTGAGACTGTTGGCGTAGGGTTCAGTCAGTTCGGCTAAAATCAAGGTGAGAATTTGATCGCGATCTAGCTCAGTCTCGCTAGGCAATCCCCAAATATCAATGAATTTCTGATTATAGTTGATTACATGTCCACTATCATTTAAGACCAAAATGCCATCTGCCGTGGCTTCTAAGGTAGCTTGCAGCAGAGAAATTGCACCAGCTAATTTTTGATTAACTTCTAATAAAATTTTATTTTGTTCAGCTAACTGTAGTTCTTGTTGATAGCGGCGCAAAGCTTCTTCAACCGTGAGAATCAAATCTGTTTCGTCCCAAGGTTTAGTCACATAACGATATAGAGCAGCAGCATTGACCAAATTTCCTACTGCATCAGCGTTAGCTTGCCCTGTCAGTAAAATTTTAAGTGTGTCGGGATAGAGAGTATGAAGCTTAATTAGTAACTCATCCCCCATCATCTCAGGCATAATTTGATCGCAGATGATTAGCGGAATCTGGATTCCTTCTGGTACTAATTCGGCACAAAGAGCGATCGCCTCTGCTGCGCTATCTACCAGTTCAATTTCATATCTCTGACCCAAAGAACGTTTAAGCTGTTCTCCCAGACTACTCAATATTACAGGTTCGTCATCAACGCAGATAATTGCTGCCCTACTATCATCAACATTGGTATTTAACGAAGCTTTTAATTGCCAAGTAGAATTTTTAATTTGATTATTGCCCATGTAAATTGTATGCCCGACAATAGATTGTTACTATTTGCGATCGCGATCGCTAATTTCTACTGTATTTATAAGTTCCCGAAATGACGACCAAAATAATCATTACTTTAATCAGTTTGAGCATGAGCCAAAAGATTGTTTAAGTAATTTTATCTATCTCTGACGCTTCGTATTGCCGTTGACAATTAGCTAGGACAAACTAGATATATTATTTGGCTAGCTGTTTACTTATGAATAATTATCAACCACCAACCCAACAACCACCAACACCAGAGAAAGTGGCTATAGAACAAATTAAAGTAGCAGCCACCATTATTGATAAAATTCGCTGTTCTCAAGATATTCAAACTATTTTCACGATCACAACTCAAGAAGTGCGTCGAGTCTTAGAATGCGATCGCTTATTGGTCTATCAGTTCAATGATGACTGGAGTGGTCAGGTTTTGGCAGAATCTGTCGGTGCTGGCTGGAACTCGTTACTAGTTGAACGCAATAACTATGAAGTTTTGGGTAATGGTCATGTTCAGCAAGATCGCTGTCTGTTAAGAGATTGGTCACAAGGTGAGTCGGCAGATATTCTTCAGCAAGATAGTTTTCTCCAGTCAACTCAAGGGGGGAAATATGCTCACGGACAAAAGTTCACCGCAGTAGATGATATTTACACCAAAGGTTTTCCCGATTGTTATCTTCAAGCCTTAGAAGAATATCAAGCTAAAGCATATTTGTTAGTCCCAGTTTTTCAGGATCAGAAACTTTGGGGTTTATTAGGTGCATATCAAAATGAATCTACTCGCACTTGGTCAGATTCTGAGGTCGAATTAATGAGGCAGATTGCTACCCACTTAGCCGTAGCTCTGCAACAAGCAGAATATATTAATCAACTAAAGCTGCAAACCAGAAATTTAGAAATTACTCTCAAAGAACTGAAACTTGCTCAACAGCAGTTAATTCAACAGGAAAAATTGGCTGCATTAGGGCAATTAGTAGCAGGAGTCGCTCATGAAATCAATACACCACTGGGTGCAATTCAAGCTTCAGCAGGCAATAACACTAAGGCTTTGATTGCAGCGATCGCTGAATTACCTAAGCTGTCGGAATTTTTGAATCCAGCCGAAAAAGTTCTGTTTTTTAAGCTGATTGAAGAGGCAATGGCAAGCAAGCCTATCTTTTCTTCGAGCGAAAAACGCCCACTTAAACGCCAAATTACCGATCAACTCAAGGAATATCAGGTCGATAATGCGCGCAATATTGCCGATCTTTTGATTGATATTGGGGTCATCAAGGATATTGACAGCTATTTGCTTCTTTTGCAGCATAAAAAAGTTAGCTGGATTCTAGAGCTAGCTTATAATTTAACTCGCCTGTTAAGCAATAATAAAACCATTTTAACCTCAGTAGAAAAAGCGTCCAAAGTTGTCTTTGCCTTGAAAAACTATGCTCGTTTTGATGCCAGTGAAGAAAAGCAGCTAGCTCAGGTGCAAGATGGATTAGAAACCGTTTTGGAGATTTACCACAACCAATTAAAACAAAATATAGAAGTCATTCGTCATTATCAAGATGTGCCTGAAATTCGCTGCTATCCTGATGAGCTAATTCAAGTCTGGACTAATCTAATTCATAATGGGATTCAAGCCATGAAACAGGGGGGAACGCTAACCCTGACAACTGCTTTAGAAAATGAAGGCATTAAAGTAGAAGTAGTTGATTCAGGATCGGGAATCCCTTTGCAAGTCAAGGACAAAATATTTGAGGCTTTTTTCACTACCAAACCAACAGGGGAGGGAAGTGGTTTAGGTCTACATATTAGTAAAAAAATTGTAGATAAGCATAATGGCACTATTACCGTAGCCAGCCAGCCAGGAAATACTAGGTTTGCTGTCTGGTTACCTTTGAACAATGAACAGTGAACATTGAACAGTGAGCAATGAACAAATTATGAGTGAATCTGCAATTTTGTGTGTTGATGATGAGGTTGTTATTCTCGACAGTCTTAAAGAACAGCTAAAACGTAAATTTGGCGATCGCTTTATTTATGAAGTAGCCGAAAGTGCCGATGAAGCCTGGGAAGTGATTGAAGAGCTACAGCAAGACGAAATTCAAGTTATCGCGATCGTCTCAGATTGGCTGATGCCAGGTATTAAAGGAGATGAATTTTTAATTCAAATTCATCAGCGTTTTCCTCAATTGATTACGGTTATGTTAACTGGGCAAGCAGATGAAGAAGCGATTGAGCGAGCTAAAAAACAAGCAAATCTCCATGCTTGTCTACACAAACCTTGGACAGAACAAGAATTAACTCAAATTATTACATCGGCTCTAGAGCAATAAATTTAGATTAATCAACTTCAGGAAGACTAGCAACTTCCTGTTGACCTTGTAAAGCTTTAGCTCGATCTATTAAAATTGCCGTCTGGGTTAAGGGATCTGAGGTTAAAGTATCCTCCTTTCTAAATAAAGCGATCAAACCCTTTTCATAATTGGAGGCGATCGCTAAAAATGCTCCTGCCAAAAGGTAAATTGGCAGTGGTAAAATAAACTGCTTAAGCCAGATACTAAACTCTGCTATCACAAACAAAATTGCCACACCAAATAACCAGGCTTTAAACATTACTTTTCTTCTGTAGGAATATAATTATCAAATTTTTGACGATTAACCGCTAATTGTCAATTATATTGAGGATGTCAATACAACTGGTGGCTGATTTATGAACTGGTGGCAAAAACTCAAGAATAATACTTTGGCGCAGATTGGTGCATCGATTCTAATTACTTTTTATCTTGCGGTTATTTTTGCAGATTTCATTGCTCCCTATTCTCCTTATGCTTCTCAAGATGATGGATCTTTGTTACCACCAACGACAATTTATTGGCGCGACGACGCGGGTAAGTTAACTGCGCCATTTGTTTATCCCACAACTCAGGGAACGACGAATCTTGATACAGGCGATCGCCTGTTAATTGTTAATCGCGCTCAAGCTACCCCGATTAACCTTTTGGTTAAAGGTACGCCCTATAATTTATTTCAAATATCTTTACCTCTACCTCCTAGCTTTGAGTCGGTCACTATTTTTCCTGGCATCCCCTTAGCTAGACATCTATTTGGGACAGCGGGAAAAGCCCAAATTAACATCCTTGGTACAGACGAACAAGGCAGAGATTTATTTAGTCGCCTGTTGTTTGGGGGCAGAATTAGCCTATTTATCGGGCTTGCAGGCATAGCCGTTTCTTATCCTCTAGGGATGTTAGCAGGGGGAATCTCTGGCTACTTTGGCGGGACAGTAGATGCTATTATTATGCGCCTGGTGGAAGTTTTGATGACCATCCCAGGAATTTATTTACTCATTGCCTTGGCTTCAGTAATTCCTGATGGTTTAAGCAGCGCCCAAACTTTCCTGATTATTGTGCTGATCATCTCCTTGATTAGTTGGGCAGGATTAGCACGAGTAATCAGGGGGCAAGTTTTATCGATCAAAGAACAAGAATTTGTCCAAGCTGCCAATGCCATGGGGGCAAATTCGCTTTATATTATCGTGCGCCATATCTTGCCTCAAACAGCTACCTATATCATTATTTCTGCTACTTTGGCTGTCCCAGGCTTTATCATTGCCGAATCAGTTTTGAGCTTAATTGGTTTAGGTATTCAGGCTAAAGATCCCAGTTGGGGTAATTTATTATCCTCTGCCACTAATGCCTCAATCCTGGTATTACAACCTTGGTTAATTATTCCCCCAGCATTGTTAATCATTTTGACCGTCTTAGCCTTTAATCTTTTAGGAGATGGTTTAAGAGATGCTTTAGATCCCCGCAGCCAGTATCAGAATAAGTAACTAGTGTTACTCACGCTTGTTAGTTTTGTTGCCAATAAAGTTGCCAATAAAAAAGATTCACCGTCAATCATGAATCTTTTTGCGCTTTTATATACCTAATATACCGATTAACCTTACTGTGCGGTAGCTAATTCAGGTTGAGGACGTTTGCTATTGCGAATACCTTCAATTGCTTCAGCGTAATCTGGGGCTTTGAATACCGCAGAACCAGCGACAATCGCATTAGCGCCTGCTTCCAATACCTGCCAAGTATTATTGGGCTTTAGTCCACCATCAACTTCGATCCAGGGGTCTAGCCCTCTTTCGTCACACATCTTACGGAGGCTAGCTACTTTGCCCACCATTTCTTCAATAAAGCTTTGACCACCAAAACCAGGGTTAACGCTCATAATTAAAATGAGATCACACAAAGGTAATACATGTTCAATGAAAGATAATGGTGTCCCTGGATTTAAAACTACACCAGCCTGCTTCCCTAACTCGCGAATTTGACCTAAAGTGCGGTGTAAATGGGGAGAGGCATTATGCTCTGCGTGAACAGAGATAATATCTGCACCTGCCTTAGCAAAATCTTCTACGTACTTTTCTGGTTCGACGATCATCAAGTGAACATCAAGGGGCTTAGTTGTGTGAGGACGGACTGCTTTAACAATCATTGGACCAATCGTGATGTTAGGCACAAATCGACCGTCCATAACATCAATATGAATCCAATCTGCGCCTGCTTTATCGATGGCTTCAATTTCTTCACCAAGACGACTAAAGTCGGCGGATAAAATCGAGGGAGAAATGACAGTTTTCTTATTAGTCATAAATTTTATTTCTCTAATTTTATTTTTTTAGTTTTGTATCGATCGTAACAAAAATTTATCTAGTTAATTAATAAGATATCATGTTTTTTCCGTGTAAAGAGGGTAAGAAAAACTAATCTATTTTATTTGACATTAATTATCAAGCAGATTTGAGATACCCTCAACAATTTAGGAGTTGAACTTAATTACTATAATCGCAACAACGTTTCAGAAGCAGATATATCAAAGGTGCATCAAGAACTGAAACTAACACCTAACGAGCAGATATTTTTGACAATAGCAAAATTTACTCTTAACAAACGTCACAGAGACATGGTAGGTGTATTAGCTCGCCTAGAAAAACCAAAAATTCACTTAGTTTTTGAACCCTTACTCAACAAAACTCAACAGCGATGATCGCAGCCTCAAGAAATTTGGTTAAAATACCCAAGCAAGAGATAATAAACCATGAATTAATAACTATATTTGACTGCTATATGGTACAAGCCGACAAGAAACTAACTGAGCCAGAAACGCCTACCATATTTGACTTGAACAACTATTTAAAACAGCAGCAGATTATAGTTGAACAAGCGTTAGATCAATCAATTGCGATCGCCAGACCCGAAAAAATCTACGCAGCGATGCGCTATTCTTTACTGGCGGGAGGTAAAAGGCTACGTCCTATTTTGTGCTTGGCAACCTGCGACCTGATGGGGGGAACTCAAGCAATGGCGATGCCTACAGCCTGTGCTTTAGAAATGATTCATACCATGTCTTTGATTCATGATGATTTACCCGCGATGGACAATGACGATTTCCGTCGAGGCAAACCGACTAACCATAAAGTGTATGGGGACGATATTGCGATTTTGGCGGGGGATGGTTTATTAGCCTATGCGTTTGAATATGTGGCGACTCAAACCAAAAATGTCGCTCCCGAAAATATTATTCGAGTAGTGGCTGCCTTGGGTCATACTGTGGGAGCAGCAGGTTTAGTTGGGGGACAGGTATTAGATTTAGAATCAGAAGGAAAATTGGATATTACGGCAGAAACCCTCAGCTTTATCCATACTCATAAAACTGGGGCATTATTAGAAGCTTCTGTGGTGTGTGGGGCAATCTTAGCAAATGCCGAATCAGAAGACATTGCACGGCTATCTCGCTATGCGCAAAATATCGGTCTAGCTTTTCAGATAATTGATGATATTTTAGATATTACCGCGACTGACGAGCAGTTAGGCAAGACAGCAGGTAAAGATTTACAGGCGCAAAAAGCTACTTATCCTAGTTTGTGGGGATTAGAAAAATCTCGACTCAAAGCACAGGAGTTAGTTGATAGTGCGATCGCCCAGCTATCTAGCTATGGTATTCAAGCCGAGCCGTTAAGAGCGATCGCTAACTACATCGTAACTCGCGATCGCTAATTACATCTAATTACACAATATTTTAGGGCAAGGGAAACCAACCATGCAGGAAGTTGCTGATATCTTACACAACCAGATATTGATAGTTGCACTCATTGCCTGCATTACGGCACAGGGATTAAAGTTAGTAATTGACTTAATTAGAAGCCGTAAGCTCAATGTGACTTACTTACTTGCTCCAGGAGGAATGCCCAGCGCTCACTCCGCCTTAGTCGGTGCTTTGGCAACTAGTGTTGGTCTGACTATGGGATGGTCTAGTGCAGAATTTGCGATCGCCTGTCTATTTGCCATCATTGTGATGTACGACGCAGCAGGAGTTCGTCAGGCAGCAGGAAAGCAAGCAAAAATACTCAATCAGCTAATTGATGAGCTATTCCAAGAGAAACACAATTTTAATGAAGAAAGGTTAAAAGAGTTACTAGGACATACTCCCTTTCAAGTATTAGTTGGATTGAGCTTGGGCATTAGTATTGCGATGGTTTTTTCTAAATACGTCTGGCAAGTTACTTGATTTTAAGCATCTGGGAGTCTTTACGATTTAGGTAAAGTTGGTTCATGATATATCAACGACAAATGCATGCCAATTATTCATGAACAGTATCAGCAGTCAATTTTCTTCAGTAATTAATCAGTGTCCTGCTCAGAATGTAATTGTGGCACACTATCACTTGTTTAAAAATGCGGGAACTTCAGTGGATGTTATTTTAAAGCAAAATTTTGGCTCCGCCTGGAGTAAAATTGAGTTCCCCAAAATTAGTCAGCAATCAAATTCTCATTTGGTTCAAAACTGGCTAGAGCAGCAAAATATCTCGGCTTTCTCTTCCCATACGGCACTTTTTCCCCTACCTAGCCTAGATAATACATTAGTATTGCCAATTGTTTTTCTGCGTCATCCGCTCATTCGTCTTTGGTCAGTATATAATTTCGAACGTAAGCATCGCCAGGTTCTGAATGCGAGCATCAAACTAGCCCAAGAAAAGGATTTTGCAGGCTATCTTAACTATCAGCTAGACCAACCGCCAAATAGATCCTGTCGTAATTTTCAAACCTACAGATTTTCCTGGTTAAATTCTCAACCCAACAAAACTGAATTAGAACGAGCCTTCGATGGTTTAAATTTGTTACCTATAGTTGGTATTGTTGCCGAGTTTGATTTATCAATGGAGCTTTATCGTCAGGCGATCGCTAAATATTATCCCTTGTTTGAGTTCCAATCTGTTCATAAAAATATAACTTCTGAACGCAACCTTTCTCAAGACGAAAAATTAGACCTGATCCGTACTAATTTAGACCACGATACTTATCAGAGATTGCTAGATGCTAATCAAGATGATTTACAGCTTTATGCAGCAGCCAAAAACAAGTTAAGCTTGCTGTCTAGTAAACTAAATAATCCAGGCTAACAAAACTCACATTGTTATTTTTAAAGCTTAGTTTGATACTTCTGCCATTTCAATAGTTTTATTGTCGATATCTTTAACCAAAAAATTTAACGGTCGATCTCGACGAATTTTATACTTTAAGCGTCGAGACTGCACCCGCAACAACAAAGCTTCTAAACAGTCGCGGTCAAAACAAACATGGCGTTGACGCTCTTTATACCCACCACTAGCACCTGCAATAATATGGAGTTGGGTATTTTTTCTCAATTGATACCAAAGCCCGTCTGCACCACTGAAACTCGTATTACCAGGAGCTGCCGACATATAAAGGGGGTCGAGGCCTCCTGCTCCCATCGTCTGTTCATAATTATAATAATAGTGCAAGGGTACATCCGCTGCGGGCAAATCTAACAATCCCTCATAAAACCGCTGGGCATTCTGCAAGTCTGATACCATAACCGTATATACTTTTGGTGCGCTGCTGAGAAACATCCACATTGCCCCTGCATAAGCCACCAAGAGCATCACCATTATCCCTGAGTGGAAAAGAGACTATCTAAAGCGATCGCGGGCAGAAATGCACCTAAATATTTTGTCGTCAACATCTCAAAGTAAGTAGTCTGAGTTATCATGTTGGAATTTTCAGTTTATAGCAATTTAGTTATATATAACTTAGTTTTATAACATCAAATAATTAGCAATTGTCTATTTTTGCTCATTGAGTTAAACCATGCTGTAGAGCAAAACGCACTAGTTCAGTACGGCTATTAGTACCTGTCTTGCCAAACAAACGACTGACATATTTTTCGACGTTTCTGACGCTAGTGCTTAACTCACGAGCAATTTCTTTATTCATTAAACCCTGTGCTACTAGATCCAAAACGCTTTGCTCGCGTGGGGTTAAGTCTATTTTAATTGGAGGAGGAGTTACGTTAATTCCACCTCCACTCCCTAACTTATCGTCTAACTTGGCTTTGATTTCGACTAGTTCTTTGGTGATTTTTTCTAATTCAGCACTACTATCGCCATTACCGCTACTGATGGGGGTTTTAGACAGCAGATTTTTGACAATCGCTTCTAATTCTTCTGGATCGAACGGTTTGGATAGATAAGCATCACACCCAGACTCATATCCTTGAATGCGATCGCTGGTCATGCCTCTAGCAGTCAGAAAAACTACAGGAATAGAACGATAGCGTGGATCTTCTCTTAGTTTGGCGAGGAATTGATAGCCATTAACCTCTGGCATCATAATATCGGAAATAATCAAATCTGGAGTCTGAGATTCAATATTTTGCCACGCTTCATCAGCAGTGCTAGCTGAGGTCACATTCCAGCCTTCAGTATCCTCAAGATAAGCCTGGACTGATTCTCTGATTCCTGGCTCATCGTCTACTAATAATAATTGTTTTTCTGACATCGGGTTGATTGATTATGCTGTTTAAAAATAATTGACTTCTAATGCTAGGGTAATCACGCTCAGGATCGCATCACTATAAAATTTGTACGGTTTCGCTGTAAATATCTGTGAATATAGCGATCGCAATTTGTTAGTCCAGAGCCGATAATCTATAAATAGCCAGTAGCCAGATCGACTATTAACTATCTCCATAATAAGACTTCTGAGCAAAAGTAGAAATTCAACACAAAAATTCCCCATCATAATTGATAGGGAATGAATAATGAGCAATGAAAGCTATAGCCTGGGCAAGAACACAGCTCTATTTTTAGATTTAAATGCTCGTCATGCTCACCGAATCAGTAATACCATAAAGGTATATCCGAAGGTGTATCCTTTAGGAATCCTTTAGGACAACGTCAGTAATCAGCAATTATTTTGCTTTATTTGCTTTGAATTGTATTTAATTTAGCCTGAACTTTTTCGACAACAGGCGCGGGTAAAGGAATATAGCCTAGTTCTTCAGCAAAAGCCTGTCCATCAGTCAGCGACCAATTAACTACATCTTTCAAAGCTTTAAGTTTATTGGGGTCGTCATAATTTTGATATGCTAGCAACCAAGTATAGGTCACAATAGGATAAGAATTTTGTCCTTCGGGATCGGCAATAAATGCTCTCAAATTTTCAGGTAAAGTTGCTGCACTCAAAGCCTCAGCCGCCGTTTCCCCAGAAGGAGCAACATATTGACCTGCTTTATTCTCTAAAGTTGCTGTGGCAATATCCTGCTGTTTGGCATAGCCGTACTCAATATAGCCTAGAGAACCTTCGGTTTGCAGAATCTGTGCCGTCACGCCTTCATTACCTTTAGCGCCCATCCCCGCTGGCCATTCTACAGTTTTACCTTCCCCAACTTTCTCTGACCATTCGGGATTAATTGCGCTTAAATGTTTAGTAAATACTCCAGTAGTACCACTGCCATCAGAACGATAAACTACAGTGATATCAGTATCAGGTAGTTGAGCATCAGGGTTGATTTTAGCGATCGCTGGATCGTTCCATTTTTTAATTTTACCCAGTAAAATATCCACATATACTTGACGGGAAAGTTTAAGCTCCGTCACATCTGGCAAGTTATAAGCTAAGACAATACTTCCAGCGGTCATGGGTAAAAGCGCCACTCCTCTTGTGACTGCAGCAATTTCTTCATCATCCATAGCCGTATCGCTAGCGCCAAAATCCACCGTTCCTTGAGTAAACTGCTCCACTCCCGCACCACTACCGACGGATTGATAAGAAACTTGAACATTAGGATTTTGTTTATTATATTCAGAAAACCATCTTTGATACAGAGGTGCTGGAAAACTTGCACCTGCACCAGTTAAAGATACCGACTGACCACCACCAGCATCATCAGTCTGCGCTGGAGTTTGGCTAGGAGCCTGGGTTTGAGTCCCAGTGCCACCACAGGCTGTAAGACTTAATGCTAGAGCAAGAAAAGGAGCAAAAAAAGCTTTGCGGTTAAAAGAAACTGTAGAAATCATATATAGAAATCTGCTGGTAATTGCTTGATTAGGTGAATTAATATTTATTGAACAACCAACTATTAAAGAAAAATTTAGCAAACAAGGCTTTTTGTTTTAATAGCTACATTAATCTAGCTTGTTTTGTTTACTTATGAATCAAGAGAAGGTTAACAATAAGTTAACGATAAGTTATTTGCATGAGCCGATATGAAAAAAGACAAGGTTGATTAACCTTGCCTCAAATGAAAGTAAATTAAATCTAAATTCTAGAATTTAAATTTAGAATTCAAAGGTAGTACGAACTACACCAACATAAACAGTCTCATTATCTGTATTGTGATCGGGATTAAATACAGCATATGCACCAGGGGTGATCGAGATGTTGTCGCTAAGAGGGAACTTGTAAAGCGCTTCAACTAGATAAGATGTGTCTTCATCATCTGCTACGTCATCAGAACTAAATTTAGGCAGCATACCACCACCGATGGATAGTACAGAACCTTCTTTAACTAGGTCAAGCAGAGAAGCATTAGCTCCCCAAGTCCAAATATCCCCAGAATCTTCTTCTCCAGCCCCTAGACTACCGACACTAGCATAGCCACCAGTCGCGCTTAGGGCAATTTTTTCACCAACATTGAAAGTAGCACCTAGACCAACTTTGTCAGCATTACTAGCAACACCTGCACCAAAGGGCTGAGATGCTGCTCCGCTAACAGTGCCACCGCTATAATCAACTCCATCTTCACTACCATCCTGATAGTTGCGAATGTAGGTTGCAGTTAGTTGCAAAGGCTCAATGGGAGTGAACTCCAACTGCGCACCAGCACTATATGAACCGTTGAATAGACCGTCGCCTTCTGCTGGAGAACTGGCATTATCAGTTAGATATGCAGCGTTAATTCCGACTTTATCTTCAATGATGTCTAAGTTAACACCAGCACCAGCGCCTTCAGTACCACGGAAGAGCAGTGGATTGTAACGGTTGAAGCGAGATAAAGCACCAGTCCCACTCTCTTCAAGCTGAGGGTTATTAACATTGAAAACATCATCTAGGTCTAAACCAATGGCTCCAACCCAAACGTCTGCTTTTTCGCCAACAGGGAAGCGATAGTGTAAGTCAGAAATTTCAACTGAGTTATTATCAGTATTATTGTCAAAACCTAGACGAGTCGAGTTGGTACCAGTGACATCATCATTTAAGGAGGTAGCATTTCCAGCTTGTAGTCTGGTTCTCAAACGGTCTTCACCAGTAAAGCTAGTATCAAAATTTAAGCGAGTACGGTAGCTTAAAGTAGTTTCAGCATTGATATCATCGTCATCATCGTTATCATCGTTATCGTCACCATCATCAACACCACCACCAAAAACATCTGAAATTCCAAAAATGGCTTCGCCTTTAAGTTTAGTAGTAGTGGAGAACTGACTGTCTTCTAATACCGCAGTACGGCTTTCAATTTCGTCAACTCTACCGCCAAGAGTAGCTAGTTCTGCTTCAAATTCTTGTTGCAGACGGTTTATGGTATCTAGCTGTTCTTGATCGACACTGCTTGAATTGCTAGCAATCAAACGTTCAATTTGATTCAAGCAGGAATTTAAACCAGCAGCAAATTCATAACGAGTCAAGGCTTGGTCGCCACGGTAAGTTTGGTTAGGAAAACCAGCAATACAGCCGTAACGATCTACTAAACTACGTAATGCTTCATATGCCCAGTCAGTAGGAGAAACGTCTCTTAACTGATTGACGTTTGTTACCTGAGACTGATTGTTTTGATTTAATTGTTGATAGTTATTAATTTGTTCTAAAGTTTGATTGACTGCTTCTTTGTCCGCAGGAACACTTTGTGCTGAAGCACTGTTAGCGGAAAATAAACAGGCTGCAAATAAAACGGGAGCAACTTTAGCTGCTTGCCAAAATAGTCTAATCATATGTATCCTCACACACCTAAAATATAAATAAGCTACGTTTTTTGTAGTATTTTCGACAGTTTGATTTTGTTACAACAAGAATCCTAACTGGCTTATGTGATTAGTATAAGCAACCCCCCAGATGAATTAACTGTATATCGTGACATTTTGTTGACCGCACACCCATCATCGATAATTTTACTTAGTCTATTTTATTGTAACGGTGAGATAAACAAGACCTTGATACCTGGAGTAATCTTGGTAGTTCAGGGGAGGTTCTAGTTATAACCACAGACTTCTACATAATATTATAAGAATAATTTAATCAAGCGGTTAAACTAATTTAAAGCTGGGGTTAAGACAAGATAATTAATCAGCTTAAGGTAGATCTGAGCTTTCAAAAAATTGTATAGATGTCTATATAAGGAAGGCCAAGATTTTAATTTGACTTTCTAGGGGCGAACGACCGTTCGCCCCTACTAGTTTCTCTTGCCCGTAACAATGTAGGTAACACGCTGACTAATATTGGTAGCGTGATCTGCCATTCTTTCTAAATGACGAATTATTAAGCCTAAAAGTAAAACTGGTTCGACTACCCCTGGCACATTTTTTCGCATTGCGATCGCATTGTAAAGGCGATCGTGAGCATCATCAACAATATCATCATATTCTTTAACTCTAACCCCTGAACTCGCATCTAAGTCTGCTAAAGCTACCAAGCTAGTGGCGAGCATTAGTTGAGCATGTTCTGACATTTGGGCAATTTCGGGCAAAATAGACTGAGGTGGATATTTGATCAGCTTTACAGCCATTTCGCTTAGGTCTTGGGCGTAGTCGCCGATCCTTTCGAGATCTCGTACCAACTGCATAGAAGCACTAAGCATTCTTAAATCTTGCGCTACAGGTGCTTGCAGGGTCATTAAGGTGGCGCAGTCAGACTCTATTTGGCGGTAGTAAATATCAATTTGCTTTTCTAAAATCAGCAATTTAGGAATTGCATCAAGATCAGCCTCGAATAAGGATTGGTGGCTCAGGCGAAATGACTGTTCGACCAAAGTACCCATTCGCAGTACTTCTTGCTGAACCTTCCGCAGAGAACGCTCTAATTGATTTGCTTCTGTAGACTTGGTATGGGGAGTAAAAGTCACTGGACTTATTACATGTGTATGCATCATCTATGCATATTATAAAAAAATATAATAAACAATTTAAAATGCATTTATTTTATACATCTTACTCTATTAATTATTAATAGACAAATCAATAGACCAAAAAGTTTAAACTTTTTTGGCTAAAATGTATTGAAATTAACTAAACGAGATTAAGAATTTTCTGTTTTATCCGTAGGTAGCAAAATTTCCACCCATGCTCCACCTCCAAGAGGATGATTCTTAGCAGAAATTGTACCGCCATGAGCGTGAACAATTTCCTCGACAATAGCCAATCCCAATCCGCTCCCATCAGGAGAATTGCTGGGTTCTCTGGTACGAGATTTATCTCCTCGATAAAGTCTTTCAAAGATGAAAGGAATGTCTGAATTATTAAACCCTGTACCCGAATCAATTATATCAATCTTAATTTGGTTTTTAAGATTAGATTGTGTTGACGACTTAGATACTTGAATTAAGATTTGTTTGCCGATTGAATTATGCTTGATGGCATTATCTAATAGATTGAGAAAAACTTGAATTAAACGAGAGCGATCGGCGCAAATGCTTATTTGGCGATCGCCATTATAAGCTAGAGTTACTTCTTTGCGTTTGGCGATCGGTTCTAGGGTTTGCCACACTGACTGCACTAAATCGTATAGTCCGACCGTTTCGTATTTTAAAACTTGATTTGGTGTCGCCTGAAGCTGAGTTAAATCTAACCACTCTTGGACTAATTCAATCAGCCGATTGGTTTCTTTCCGCATTTGCTCAACCCAGCGACGTTCAGGATCTTGTAAGCGTCGAAGCAAATTCTCCGCGACTAGAGAGATTGATGTCAGGGGAGTGCGTAGTTCATGGGTGAGATCGGCAAAAGTGCGATCACGAGACTGGGATAATTCCAGCAAAGGTTGACGGTTTTCGATAAATACTCCTACCTGCTGTTTTGGCAAGGGAAATCCAGATCCTTTAAGAGCGATCGATTCTACTATTTTTTGTAGCGGTTGGTCGCTATTTGTTTGTAACTCTGGTTGTTGAGGCGAGACGTAACGAGTGAAATAAAAGATCCATTCTTTGGTCTGAGAACGTTGAGAATTGCGAGTTGATTCAATTAGCTGATCGAGATCGTAGGAACGAACTAACTCCAGCAGTAAGCGCACTCGCAGCGATCGCCGAGAATCGATGTGGAGCAGATCTTTTGCCGTTTGGTTACAGCCTAAAAGCTGATTTTCGGCATCTACCTGCAAGTAGCCGATCGGAGCTTGCTCAATTAACTCTTGCCAAGCTTGTTTATCCTGTTCGAGCTGTTGACGCTGGCGATTAAGTTCGCTCAATTCTAAGCGAATCAAAGACTGCAAGGGCAAAGATACATCTTCATTATTTTTATTCCCCGCATAGGAGCGGAGGGTTTTCTTCAACTGTTGGTTAAATCTATATTGCTGACCTGCATAGATTCCTAGACCAAGCAGTAGCCCTAAAAAAAACTAAAAATTGTCACAAAAAAAATAGTTGTCCAATTGATACCGAGTTAACTCTAATCAATTTTATAAAGAATTGGGTTTGGTAGAGTCGAGGGAGGTTATTAAGCCTCGCCCCTCTCTGTTAGATCTGGGCGTGCGATTTTCACCGCACCCAGCTCCCGATATTCTTAGCTTTTACTTTTGCTCATGTGTATGAATTGGTGGCACGACTGATGTATTGCTACTAAATTCGTTTCTTTCCAATTCTGATGATTTCCGTCTACGTGGTGTAGATGTACTCTCTGTTCTCCTATGAATTTTAATCCGCAGGATTTACATGAATGGTTCTGCCGTTTAAGGGCTTTAGAGGTTAAACCGTCATAGAGTACACTATTACGCTTACTCCAGTAGGCTATATCTCCGTCATAAGGTGATTTCTCTCCTTTGACATTGATATGTTTGTTTTCTGAATAGGAAACGGTAGGGAATGCTATATCGAGCAATTTCTTGCTAGTGTAACGATTCTGATTCGTTTCTTTGTTGAATACCTTATATGCGCGAGATTCGATAAAATACAAGGAGTTCCTTGTCTCGTCCATCTTGCAGTACTTGTGGTATTGTCTCCAGCCTCTAACGACGGGGGCTAGTTTGCTAGCTTTAACTGTCGCACCATAGTTTGAGTTGTTGACGATGGTTTTTACTTTCTTACGGAATGCCTTGTAGTTATCCGCTGAAGGGATACTACGGAACTTGCCGTTTTTCTGGACTTTAAAGTGCCAGCCGAGGAAGTCAAATCCATCTGTCGCTGCGGTTAGCTTGGTTTTCTTTTCACTGACGTTCATTCCTCTTGCTGCTAGAAGGACGGAGATTCTATCAAGTATTGCCTTTGCGTCGTCCTCTGGTCGGATTATGATTAACATATCGTCCGCGTAGCGGATTGATGGTTCTTTTATCCTGCCTTTGTTATCTTTGTATTTGTGAATACTTTCGATTCCATTAAGGGCGATGTTAGCTAGCAGTGGACTAAATGGAGTAGGCACAAAGCGCACCTTCCAATCTTGCGATTGATGTGTTTCTTCATACCTCTCCCCAAACCCAACGTGACAATTTCTCGTCATTGGGCTTTCCATCATTGTTACCTCCGACCAAATGAAGGGGTTTGTGCATGACAGGGACGACATAATAGCTGAAGATTGTCTTCAGTATCTTTGCCCTTGTTTTTGCGCGGTACGATATGGTGTAGGTCTAGTTTACCTAGAGAACCACAACACTCGCATTTCGCACCCCTAATAGCTTTAATTTTCTCTTTGAGTTCGCGCCACGTAACATTCTCAGCATTACCCATCCAAATTTGGTTAGATAAGGATTTTTCTGGCGGATTAGCTGTTGTTGTTCCAAATCCTTCTAAATAAGAATTGTCTGGTGAACGAGAACGGTATTTCTTTAAGGGCAAATCACTCATTTTATAGAGGAAGAGGTAATTATCCCCGTTGACTACACCAAAGTTCCATCTCTTACCGTTTTCACGGAGCTTGAACCTGTCTAGTACCTTTCGGACGGATACCTTATGCCGTTTCTTAAGCCAAAGAAATAGTCGTTCATTGACCCAGAAGTCTAGATCTTTGGCTATTTCTTTGACATTAGTATGGCGATAATAGCTAATCCAACCTCTTAGTACTGCGTTTAGAGCCGAGATTTTTAACAACGGTGAGTCTTGAAACCATTTTCGTCTGGTCATTTCCTTGACCTTAAGCTTTAACTTCTTGATGTTATCCTGTGCGGGTGTGACCAACATCTTTGGTCGGTCATTAGATTTTACGTATCTTTGAACGTGAAAACCCAGGAAGTCAAAGCCTTGATTTACGTGAGTGATGTGAGTTTTTTCGGGAGAGAGTTCGAGTTTTAATTCTGACCAGAGGAAGGTCTGGAACTCTTCTTTTAGCCTGACGGCTTCTGCTTTACCACCGTTGGTAAGTAGTAGCCAGTCATCAGCGTACCGAATCAACGCACAATTTCCCATGTGGTTTGTTCGACGACGTTCTTTCTGTTTGCGATGTAGGTTGCCATATTTGTTCCACCAGTAGAGGTCTAGCTGGTGAAGGTAGATGTTCGCTAAAATTGGCGAACAAATTGCGCCTTGGGGAGTACCCAATTCGGTGCGCTTAAATAAATGACCTTCCATGATTCCCGCTTTGAGAAATCGTTCTATCAGATTTAGGAAACGTTTATCAGCTATTCGTTGAGCCAGCAATTTCATCAGTATTTGATGGTGTATGCTGTCGAATGCTCCTTTGATATCTCCTTCAATAACCCAGTAGTATTTGTTGCGTCGATTGATGTAGCTATCTAATCGGGCGATGCAATCTTGAGTTCTGCGTCCTGGTCGGAAACCATTAGAACAGTTCAAGAAATCGCTCTCGTAGATAGGTTCTAACACCATCTTTACAAGCATTTGTACTACCCTGTCTTTAATTGTGGGAATACCCAATGGGCGTTTCTTTCCGTTAGACTTGGGAATGTATATGCGACGGACGGGCAATGGTCGAAACTGTTTCTGACGCAGTTCCGATTCTATCTCTTTCACAAATTTAGACTTTGCTGCCTCTGATTCAAGAGCTTTCTTGCTGATTCCATCAATTCCTGGTGTCTTAGAACCTTTGTTCGAGAGAATTGTTTCCAAGGCATCTGCAATCCAATCTCGACGACAAATGAGCCGATAGAGATGGTCAAATTGATGCTCATCTTGAAACTTCGCTTTTATGGCGAGACTACGTTGGGTTTTGATGGTATCGGACATACTTCTTAGTCCTCTCTACTTCCTAGGGCGTATCTCTAACAATGACTGCCGACCTTCGCCATGTACCAGCTTATTTTCTGGTTCGGACTACTACGACGGCTCTGCCACGCAATAACTACTTCAGTTGCAGTTAACCCAGTCTGAATTCAGACCAGTTATTGCGCTTCCTACGTTCACACAGTGGTACGTGATTTCATTTAACCGTAGGCTTCCTCTTTACTCCTGTAGGATACAGACCTAGTATCCTCGACATCAGTTGATAATTTATACCCTTGTAATTAGAGCAATTCAGTCCGAGTAGACAGACCTTTTCGTTAACCGCGTCAAAAGTTAATTTACCTGATGTCTCACGCCATCTCTGTTGTTTAACAGCGTGTCCAAGGTGTAGGAGCGTCGGACAAGGATTCCTGGCGTAGCCGTAGTTAAATTCCAGGCTCGAAGCCTCATACTGTAACAGAGTGCCAGTACTTTGCTCCTTGTTCCCCAGGCTTCAAACAGGTTCTCACTCATTGTCCCCTGCCTGCTGGGTTAGCCTTAGTACATTAGGGAATGTACTATCTCTTGGTAGTTTTCGCTCTCCTTGAGCATTACCACTGTGCGCTTCGCAGCGCACCCAACCCACCTTGAGGTGTTCCTTGGTCGGGGAAACCTATATTAGTTCCTGCTTTGAGACATCTGAAGATGCCAAGCTTTAGCCTTGAAGGGGCAATTATGTTGTCCATGATTGCTGAGTGGTTAATCTTGTCGAAGCATTTTTCGATGTCGAGTTCGATAACTCGTTTATCTTTTCCGTTACTCATGCTTCTGAGGTTGTTGAATAGAGTTTTCTGGGCATCGTGTGCTGCCCGTCCTATTCTAAACCCGTAGCTTCTTGCATGGAAAGTTGCTTCGTGTGCTGGTTCGAGTGCATATTTTGCTAGGCATTGCCAAGCTCTATCTGCTATTGTTGGCACTTTGAGTATTCTGATAGTTCCATCTTTTTTAGGGATAGGAATTTCTCTTAAGCCTTGGTGCTTCCAATTGGCATGGTTTTTAGCTAATTTCTCTTCAAGCTCGAAGCGTTCTTCAAACGTGAGGGATTTTTGACCGTCTATTCCTGCCGTTTTCTTACCAGTGTTTAACTGTGTTACTTGTTGGATTGCTAGAAATCTAGCAGCCTGGGATTTGAGAATCAGTTTTTGAAGTGACTGAGCTTTGCGCTTGTCGCCAACTTGAACTGCTTTGAACACTCGTCTTTGTAGCCTGAAAAGGTCTTGATGGAATTTCTTCCAATCTTGATTTTCCCAAAGTTCACTAGCGTTTAAGCTGTGTCTAACCATAGTCTGCTCCGAGTTGTGTTTTCTGAATACCTCAAGGCAATTACGCCTTGTCCTACCCGAATTTAAGGAATTAATCCTCTCGTCTGGTCTACCGTGGTTTCGACTTGCCCACAGACCTTAGACTCGTTTTTATTCGTTCCATCCTTCGATTGTTTTGTCTCTTTAGACGTAGCCAATTCAACCGCCAGAACCCCTTACTCTTGCCGTTGTTGGCTTTAATACACGGCGGGATACTAATCTCTGGCAAAGTCAGTCATTAGACTTGCGACTGCTTGGGCGTAGGTTGCTTTTTTTAGGCTCTGTTTCGTCGTGGAGACTCCCTGTTAACGCCAGTGTCATTTGCAATTAATGTCTGTTTGCGTCCTGTTCCCAGCTTCGCTCTACAGATTTCCGAGTCTGTTCGACGTGGGCAGATAAGGAGTTACCTTTGAGTTTAAGGAGTAGGACTTTCACCTACATCAGAGGGATAGTTAAGCTAGTCTTGGGAGACTTGGCTCTAGTGTTTATTTACGGACTAGATACCGTGATTCACACTAAACGAATCGCACAAAACCTCGCCCTTTAGGGCGATTCTTGATGATCAATATATACTAAAACCAAACTCTTTACCCTCATTCCAACGTTGAGGTCTTGTTTTGATCCATGCTTCAGTTTCGTCAATTGTATAGTTAGGATGACACCAAGGTAGCCAAGGATAAACACGGTCTATTGAAACCTGAATAGCTTCAAATAGTAGAGGAATATCTTCAGTAGTATATTTTTGTAGAACAATTTCGTCAGATTCCAGCATAAATGCAAAGATATGAGTATTTTGTCTGTAATTTGCAGTTAATAAAAAAAGAGGCTAGTAAAAAGTTAATATCTTTCTTTGCCTCTTCTGTTTCCTCTACCCTCAAAATTATTCAGTGATTACTTAACCACCACAGGTAAATATCATTCCCATCATCCTTTGTGTGATAGGCAAAGTATCAACAATCATACCTACGGACAAGAGCATCATGTAGAAAATGGAATACTTGAACATTCCTTTTGCTAATTGATTGCTAGTAGGATCTTGTTTTAACTCCCAAGCTTTGTAGAGAAATTTAGATCCTAGGTAAAATGCGATCGCGCCATAAATAATTCCTAAGTTACCAAATGGGTAGATCAACAATAAACTACAGGGAACTACTAGTAAGCTATACACCCAGATTTGCTTAACGGTGGCTTCTTCTCCTTCAACTACAGGTAACATGGGAATATCAACTTCGGCGTAGTCTTCTTTGATCATTAATGCTAATGCCCAAAAATGGGGAGGGGTCCAAAGAAAAATTATGGCAAACAATAGCCAGGGAGTTAAACTCAAATCTCCTGTTACCGCAGCCCAACCTACTAAAGGGGGGATTGAACCTGCTGCACCGCCAATCACAATGTTTTGGATCGTGTGTCGCTTGAGCCAGTGGGTGTAGATCAACATATAAAAGATAATGCCCGACATGGCTAACAGTGCAGCCAAGAGATTAGCGAAGATTGTTAGCAGAGAAAAAGATAATACTCCTAAAACAACGGCAAAAATTAGAGCATGACGAGGTTGTACTTTACCTGAAGGAATCGGACGTTTGCGAGTCCGCGTCATGGTGTAGTCAATATCTTGATCGTAGATACAGTTCATCACCTGTGCCGAGGCTGCTGCCAATGTCCCACCTAATAGAGTTACTAGTAGCAAGAAAGGATCTACTCGACCATTGGAGGCGATCCACATTGATGCTGCGGTGGTGATCAACAGTAAGGGTATAATTCGCGGTTTTGTTAGTTGATAATAGCTTTTAATTACTTCAGTTGTGTTTTGATTCTGGCGAGCAATACTTGTCCCTGTCATTACGATTCTTCCTGTAATTGAGCTAGATGTACGAATGTATATGTATGGCGATGTAGGTGTATTTGCAAAATGATCGCTATGGATAACTAAATAATTGATTCTGGGGCGTTATCTCGCGTGGCTAGTACAGTAAAAGCAATTAATACTCCCAGTAAACTTGCTCCTACTGCTTGATGGGTCACGGTTAAAGGTTCAACCTGAAGATGCAGTCTAAAGGTAGCGATACCCAGCAAGATCTGGAGACTAATCAATCCTGCTGCTGCGTTAGCTAGGGTACGGAGATTACCGTTTAAGCCAGGGGTTTTCCAAGCCAACCAAACTACGGCAATGGTAGCTAGAGTGGGGGGTACTACGCCTAAGATGTGAGCATTCATCACATTACATAGTTGCGATCCCCCAAAACACTGATGTAATGCCCAGCGTGACCCAACTAATCCACCTAAAATACTCTGTAGATAGACTAAAACAACAGCACCCAAGCCTAACCAACGTAGTTTTCCTGCTGCACCTGTACCCTGATAGGGGGTCAAAGCCGTACCAATTATGATTAAGGTACTAAAAAATAACAGTGCTGTACCTAAATGAGCCGTAACGATATCAAAACGTAGTAACTGAGTTACCGTTAACCCTCCTAAAATTCCTTGAAAGACAATTAGGAACAAAGCAAAGGTTGTAGCCCAGGGTAGCCATTTAGGTAACTTTTGACGAAACCACCAAGAGAAGCCAGACAAAGCGATCGCACTTATGCCAATCAAAGCTGCATCTAAGCGATGAAACCATTCGAGAAACACCTGAAGGTTCATTTGTCTTGTAGGCACAAGCTGACCATAACACAATGGCCAGTCAGGACAGGCTAAACCAGCATTCATAACTCTCGTGGCGCTACCTACCGCCATCAGCAATAAAGTTGCGATCGCAATTTTCCAGACTAAACGGCGTATCCACACCTGGGGCTGAGATATTTGTGGTAAAACATTGGACGGTTGAAATAATGATTCGGTCATAGCAAACTTAATCAGGATAAAACTTGGTTGAATATATCAAAGTGCAATATTTTCTGCTAATGAGTGCGATCACTTTAATAGCAAATTTAGATTTTTATCGCTCACCTTTTAATTTTTTGCTATTTACACTCTATCTATCTTTTTATTGGTAGCTTTATCTTTATTAGATATTCTTCAGATTGCTCCATGCAATTAGCTAATCAAATCTAATTTCATAAAGAAAAAGTTAAATTTGTCAGAATAATTTAATAATTACGCTAATAGATGTAGATATGGTTTACTAGATCCCGAATAAAATCTAAATAAACTCCCAGATCTTCGGTGGCTTTACTTTGATACCTGTTTATTTATTAGTAATTTGATCTAACCTATTAGATATAGGTAGACCGAAAATTAATTTTGTAACTGAAAATTTTAAGGGTAAATCACCACTACTCTGCCTAGATTATTTTGGTAAAGAATTGTGAAATTCAAACATCTTGAACTAACCAATATACTAGAAACAGAAAACCTTGCAACTAATAACTTTAACTATATACCGTGAACATTCCCAGTAGCATACTTACCCTGATCGCCGGAGTGGCGATGACTTTAATCAGTCTCTGGTACGGTCAAAACCACGGACTCTTACCAACAGCAGCATCAAGCGATGCGGGAGATGTCGATCAGCTCTTTAACTTCATGATGACCATTGCCACTGGTTTATTTCTTTTAGTTGAAGGTGTTTTGGTCTACTCTGTGATTAAATTCCGCCGCGTTAAAGGAGACTTTACCGATGGGCCACCAATAGAAGGTAACGTGCCTTTGGAAATTGTCTGGACTGCTATTCCGACAGTGATTGTCTTTATCCTTTCTATTTATAGCTTTGAGATTTATAACCGTATGGGAGGACTAGACCCGATGACAGCAGGAGATCCTGGTCCTCAAATGGCTCATGCCCATCATCATTCACAGTTAGTCGCTCTAGATCCCAATCGCCAAAATATTGCTTTAGGTTTAGGTGCCTCTCCAGACTCGAAACAAGGGATTAATCCTTTAGAAATCAAGGTAAACGGAATTCAGTATGCCTGGGTGTTTACCTATCCTGAGACTGGCGTAATTTCAGGGGAAATACACGTCCCCGTAAATCGTCCTGTGGCGTTAAACATGACAGCGGGAGATGTAATTCATGCTTTTTGGCTACCAGAATTTCGGATTAAGCAAGATGTCATACCAGGTAGAGTAACTAACTTAGTCTTTACTCCTAATCAAATTGGGCAATATCCCGTAGTTTGTGCCGAATTATGTGGAGCATATCATGGGGGAATGAAAACTCAGCTTTATGTCCAAAGCGAAGAAGACTATCAAAAGTGGATTCAGGAAAATACCTTTGCCATGAATGATGAAGATAATCAATCCGTAGCCATGAATCCAATACCTAGCTCCGACGCTGAATTTTTGGCACCCTATGCTAAGGATATGGGAGTTAGCAGCGACACTTTGGCTCAGTTAAAGCCTACTGAAAATAAATAAAAAGCCCAAAGCTTAGAACTATTCAAATAGACCAATTAGATTTTATAAATCACACCAAGAATGAGTACAACTTTAGAAAGAAATGCTCCCATAGCACCTCCAGAGTATGAGCAACATCCCAAAAGAAAGTGGCAAGACTACTTTGGCTTTAGCACCGATCACAAGGTGATTGGAATTCAATATTTAGTTACTGCTTTCTTTTTCTACTTTATTGGTGGTGCATTAGCTGAGGTGATGCGGACTGAACTTTCCACCCCAGATCCTGATTTTGTTCAACCCGAATTTTATAATCAGCTTTTGACAATGCATGGAACAATAATGTTGTTTCTGTGGATTATTCCCGCTGGGGCAGCATTCGCCAATTATCTAATTCCCCTGATGATTGGGGCAGAAGATATGGCTTTTCCTCGTCTTAACGCCGTAGCATTCTGGATGATTCCTCCAGGGGGGATCTTGCTGATGAGTAGCTTTTTCAACGGCGCGCCTCAAGCTGGGTGGACTTCCTATCCTCCTTTGAGCTTAATCAGCGGTAAATCGGGAGAGGAGATTTGGATTCTCAGTATTTTGATCTTAGGAACATCTTCAATGTTTGGGGCAATTAACTTTGTTACCACTATCCTACTGATGCGGATGCCCGATATGGACATTCACAGTATGCCTTTGTTTTGCTGGTCAATGTTAGCAACTTCAGGCTTAATTTTACTTGGCACTCCTGTCTTGGGGGCAGCATTAATCTTGCTTTCCTTTGACTTGTTGGCAGGAACGGCATTTTTCAATCCTGCGGGGGGGGGAGATCCAATTGTTTACCAGCATATGTTCTGGTTCTACTCTCATCCTGCGGTCTATATTATGATTTTGCCCTTTTTTGGCGCAATTTCGGAAATTTTACCCGTTCATGCTCGTAAACCAGTCTTTGGTTACCGAGCGATCGCTTATTCTAGTTTAGCAATTAGTTTCTTAGGCTTAATTGTGTGGGCGCACCACATGTTTTCTAGTGGAACGCCTGGCTGGTTGCGGATGTTCTTTATGGCAACCACAATGATTATTGCCGTACCTACAGGGATTAAGGTATTTAGCTGGTGTGCAACTATTTGGGGTGGAAAACTTAGTCTCAACAGCGCCTTTATCTTTGCCGTTGGCTTTCTTTCTTCTTTCCTGATTGGTGGTTTGAGCGGAGTAATGTTAGCCGCTGTACCGTTTGATATCCATGTTCACGATACCTACTTTATTGTGGCCCATTTCCACTACGTTCTCTTTGGTGGATCGGTATTTGGCTTATTTGCAGCCGTCTATCACTGGTTTCCTAAAATGACTGGGCGGATGGTTAATGAAACTCTCGGTAGAATTCATTTTGCTATGACCTTTATTGGTTTTAACATTACCTTTTTACCGATGCACCAATTAGGTTTACAGGGTATGAACCGCCGTATTGCTCTTTATGATCCTCAGTTTCAGACATTAAATATGGTCTGTACTATTGGGTCTTATATTTTGGCATTATCTACCTTCCCGTTTATCATCAACATCATTTGGAGTTTATATAAGGGTGAAAAAGCTGGTCGTAATCCTTGGCGCGCTTTGACTCTAGAATGGCAGACTGCTTCGCCTCCAATCATTGAAAACTTTGAAGAAGAACCTGTTCTTTGGGCAGGTCCTTATGATTATGGTATTGATACCGAAACTATCGATGGTAATGAAGATGTCGAAGATATGCTAGCAGCGGTTAGCGCAGAAGGATAACAAGACAATTAACTATTAACAAAGATTGATATATGCAAGGTTCAACCGTAGATCATAAATCTCAAATAGCGAATGCAGAAGGCATCGCTTCAGAGCAAGAAGCATTAGAACATGGCGGACATCACGGACATCCAGATCATCGCATGTTTGGTCTGTATATCTTCCTAGTTTCCGATAGTATGACCTTTATTGGCTTTTTTGCTGCGCTACTAATTTATCGCGCGATTATGCCTGTTTGGCCTCCAGAAGGAATGCCCGAATTTGAACTGTTGATTCCGCTAATTAATACTTCAATTCTGGTGGCTAGTAGCTTTGTCATGCACGAGGGGCAAAAAGCTTTAAAACAAGATAATATTCAAGGTCTGCAAAAGTGGTTTGGGATTACAGCGGCGAT